>NZ_JAZEWV010000059.1:0-18895 GCF_036353415.1 Actinacidiphila polyblastidii | reverse complement strand
GGGGGGGGGGGGGCGGGCCCGGGGGGGGGCCCCCCCCCCCACCCACACCCGCCCCCGGCTCGACCGGCCGGACAACCGGCTTGACAGGTGACGAAACCGCATGGGAATCTTTCGTCACCGCTTAGAGCGGTTACTTCTCGGTGAGGAAACCCCATGACAGTCGTCCGCATCCACCTCGTCTCCACCCTCGGCCCGAAGGAGGTCCTCGATGTGCTGACCGACTTCAGCGCCGCGCGCCCCCAGCTCTGGCCGACGATCGACGCCGAGCACTTCGAGGTCCACGACCTCGGCTCCACCTGGGCGGAGGTCACCGAAGGCACCTCCGCGGCCTGGGAGCGCGCCCGCTACTCGTGGGAGCCCGGCGGTGACACGGTCACCATCACCACCCTCGACTCCAAGCTGTTCGGCGCCGGCGGCGGCTGGGTCTTCCGGATGACCCCCGAGGGCGACGGCACCCGTGTCGACGTCGAGCTGACCCGGCAGCCGAGCACGCTCAAGGGCAAGATGCTCGCCTCGCTGCTCCCCCTCGCCGCTCCGGGGTCCCTGCGGAAGTCCTTCTCGGTGCCTCTGCAGGCCAAGTGACCCCCATGGCCCGTCGCAGCCACGGCCTTTGACCGTCAAGTGACGGATGTGCGGGGGACGCCCGCGGTGGAGAGTTGCCGGTACAGACCCCGTCCCACGCAAGGGAAGTCCCGTCATGCAACCAGACCAGCCACCACTGCGGGCCCATGCGGCGCCCGGGACCGTGCCCCCGCTCTTCCTCGATCTCGACGAGCTGCCCGACGAGTTCACCCGGCTGCCGACCCGGGCGGAGTTCCGCTTCGACCCGGGCATGCCGGCCGCGATCACGGTCGAGTTCGTCGCGGAGGACGGGCCCAGCCTCGTCCGGCACATCGGCCGCGGACTGCTCCACGGGGGCCTCACGGCCATGAGCGGTTCCGGCGACATACGGATGTGGCCGATGCGGCCGGGAGAGCGGCCCTCGTCCTGGCTGCTGCTCGAATCGACCGACGCGGGCGCCCTGTTCGAGATACCCCGCGAGCCGCTGGCGCGGTGGCTCGACGCGACGTACCGGATCGTCCCGGCCGCGTCCGAGATGGACGGCCTTGACTGGGACGGCTTCCTCCTGGGGCTGCTCGACGACCCGGGCACGGCGTCGCACTGACGGCGCTCCCCACCCCATCCCACCCCACCGCACCGCAGAACGCAGGCCGCGCGCGCGGCGAACCAGAAGGACTGACATGAAGACCAGCAACCCGATCCTCTCCCGCTGGGACGCCGACCAGCAGAGCCGTCCGGCCGCGGTCCACGCCCGCCGACCGGTGGACGCCATCGTGGGGGGCGGGCCGGCGGGCGACCACGGCGCCGGCCTCCACACCCCGGCGGGTCCGCACCCCGACGCACGGGCCGACCCCACCGCGATGACCCTGGACGACGTCGTCGTGCGCACCGCGGCGACGGTCGGCACCGTGGCCCTGACGGCCGTGCTGTCCTGGCTCCTGCTGTCCGTCGACGAGGCGGACATCGGCCGGTCCTACGGCCTGGCCGTGGGCGCCGCCCTCATCGCCTTCGTGCTGGCGATGGCCCAGTCCTTCCGGCGCACCCCGTCCCCCGCGCTGATCCTCGGGTACGCCGCCTTCGAGGGCGTCTTCCTCGGCGTGATCTCCAGCGCGACCTCCACGTACCTCTCGCCCGGCGTGGTCGTCCAGGCGGTGCTCGGCACCTTCGCGGTGTCGGCGGGCGTGCTCGTCGCCTACCGGATGCGCTGGATACGTGTCACCGGGCGCTTCGTCGGCTTCGTGGGCGCCGCCGCGACCGGTTTCGTCCTGCTGCTGGCCGCCGACGCGCTCTTCTCCGCCTTCGGCGCGGGCGACGGCCTCGGCTTCCACAGCGGGGGCCTCGGAATCCTCTTCGGCCTGGTCGGCGTGGTGCTCGGCGCCGCCTTCCTCGCGCTGGACTTCCAGCAGGTCGAGGACGCCGTCACCCAGGGCGCCCCGCGCGAGCAGGCGTGGCTGGCGGCCTTCGGCCTCACCACCACGCTGGTGTGGATCTACCTGGAGGTGCTCCGCGTGCTGAGCATCTTCACCAGCGACGACTGAACTCCCGCGGCACGTGTGGGGCCTGCGCGGCGCGCACGCCCCACACGGCGCGTGTCCGGTCATTCGTCGGCCGACGCCCGTGCGGGCGCTTTCCGGTCGGCCGCAGCCGTGTCGGGGGCGCCGCGTTCGGTGGCGGCGGCGTCCTGGTGCTCGTCCTTCAGCCAATGGGAGTGGTACCGCTGCGCCCAGGACAGGCTGACGTATCCGGTGCGCATGCCGAGCCTCGCCTCCGGGTCCTCCAGCGCCTTGCGCAGGTGTCCGATCAGGACGACGGCGATCGCCCAGGCCAGGAGGTCGTGGACGAAGATCGCGCTGGTGCGGGAGACGGACGGCAGCAGCCAGATGAACCACATCAGCAGGCCGGTGAACATCATCAGCAGCACGGCCCCGGCGATCCAGCCCGCGTACAGCTTCTGGCCCGCGTTGAACTTGCCCGCGGGGCGCGCCTCGGGCCGGTTCCACCGCTTGCGGACGGCCCGCAGCCACTGCCGGTCGTACACCGCCGACCGGTTGATCCTGCGCAGGTCCGCGCGGAACTCGGCCGACAGCAGCCCCAGCAGGAAGGGCAGCGGCAGGGCGATGCCCGACCACTCGTGCACGGTGACCACCAGGTAGCGCCGGCCGACGAGTTGGGCGAGCGGACCGAGGTAGAGGCAGGCGGCCGACACCAGGCACACCAGCATCAGCCAGCCGGTGGTCCGGTGGACCAGACGCTCGGCGGTGCTGAAACGGCGGACCCGGCCGGACGGGTCACGCTTCGCCGTCATGCCGGTCCGCGCCGTCGAGCCAGCCGTCGACCGCATAACCGCGCTCCTCCCAGTAGCCGGGGACGACCTTGTCGGTGACCGAGATTCCGGACAGCCACTTGGCCGACTTGTAGAAGTACATGGGGGCCACGTAGAGGCGGACCGGTCCGCCGTGCGCGTGGGTGATGGGCTTGTCCTGCATGCTGAGCGCCACCATGACGTCCGCGCGGCGGGCCTGCTCCAGGGTGAGGCTCTCGCTGTAGGCGCCGTCGAAGCAGGTGAAGCGGATCGCCGCGCCCGGGGAACGCACCCCGGCATCGTCCAGGATGTGCGCCAGCGGCACCCCCGCGAAGGGCGTGCGCTCCACGCGCCAGCCGTCCGTGCACTGCACGTCGTGGACGATCCTGGTCTGCGGCATCGCGCGCAGGTCCGCGAGCGTGTAGGTCCTCGCCCGCTCCACCAGTCCGCCGACGCGCAGTGCGTAGTCGGTCTCGTCCTTGTGCGGCACCGAGCCGACGACGCTGTAGTACCGGAATCCGCCCGGATCGGGCAGCAGCCCGGTCAGGCCGGTGGCGTCGTGCTGCGACGCGGCGGCGAGGAACCCCTCCCAGCCGCGCTGCAGGCGGGGCGCGGCCACCAGCCCCGCAGCGCCCAGGCCGAGCATGCCCAGCATCGCCCGCCGCCCCATCGGTGCGCCCTCGCTCCCCCGTTTCTCCTCTTCCGCCATGCCCAGCCAGCTCCTTCGGACGGTGGCGATCCCGGCGAGGGGAACGAAGGACCCCTCCAGCCAAATCGTCACCTGTTCAATAGGTGACGATCGTGACACGTCGAGCGGCGGCTGTCAACGCGGGAGGGGATCACACGTATGACAGAGGGACCGCCGGCGTGGCGTGCGGCATGCTACGGGTACAGGGCGCGGTGGCTCCGGTAGGCGAACGCGTCACCCGAGCTGAGGATGGTGACGATCTCCTCGCAGAAGCGCCGGTACTCCGCCTCCTGCTCGGCCGGGAGCGTCACCGAGGCCACCGGCTCGCCGGAGGCGACATGACGCAGGGCGCCGAGGAGCCGTTCCGGCGCCGGCAGCAGTAAGACGTCCATGACCCGCCGGAAGGCGTCGGTGAGGGCGTCCCCGGACTCCGGCGGTCCGGCCTGCGGCGGCTTGGCCTGCGCCGCGGCGAACAGGTCGAGGCAGGCCGTCAGATGCCCGAGGTCGACGGCCGCCACCTCGATCGGATAGACGCTCGTCAGCTGGTCCCCGCGCGGGCCGTACAGGTCGTATCCGGCGCGCTCGCCGGTCACGGCCGGGGTGTGCCACTGGGACCACAGCGGCAGCTTGAGCAGCACCTGCACCCAGCTGTCGTAGGCGTCCGCGATGACCCGTTCGTCGTCCGACTCCAGACCCTCGCTGTGCAGCCGGTAGAGGCGGCTGAGCAGCGGGCCTTCCAGGCTCTGGAACTTCGCGAAGAACACGGGGTCGTCGGGGACCAGGACGTACAAGGGGTTCTCCTCCCACCAGCCGCTTGACGGAGCCGGGGGACCGTACCGGGACCCCGCCGTCCGGCCGGCAGAAGCCCGCTGTGAAGGTAAACGGTTCCGCCGCCCGCGAGGTTCACTCCCGCCCCGCCTGTCCGCGGCAGCCGGCCGGCGCGTCCGTCACGCGGCCTGAGCGACCGCGCGCAGCCGGCGCAGGGCGTTGAACTGGCGGCTCTTGACCGTTCCGGCCGGCACTCCGAGGAGGGCGGCGGTCTCCTGGATGCTGCGGTCGCACAGGTAGATGTGCACCAGTACGGCGCGGTGCTCGGCGGACAGCAGGCGCAGCAGCGGCCGGGCCACCAGGACGTCGTGCACCGACTCGATCGCGTCCCTTCCCTCGGCGAGGCGGTCGGAGACGTCCCCGACGACCTCGAAGCGGGCCTGGGGCCTGCGCACCCAGTCGATGACCAGATGCCGGGTCACGGTGAAGAGCCAGCTGCGGACGGCCCCCTCGATCCCCACCAGCTGGTCGATGTTCCGCCAGGCCCGGATGAGCGCCTCCTGGACGATGTCCTCCGCGAGACCGTGGTCGCCCAGCCTCTTCTCGGCGAACGAGACCAGGCCGTCCCGGTGTTCGGTCACGATGGCGCCGAACAGGTCGGAGCGGGACCTTGCGGTGGGAGGCGTTGCCATGGTGCTGAACCGTCCTGGTTCTCTGTCTGCGGCAGCCGGAGGCGGGGTGTGTCCCCTGCGCAGAGGCGGACCCCGTCCACGATACGTGTTCCGGAGCGGACTCAGGTACGTTGGTGTGCCGGGCCCGCTGCGCGGTTCCCGAGACAGCCCCGACGAGAGGAGGCGACGGCCATGCCGAGGGCCCTGCGCGACGAGGACATCGTCCGCGTCGACAGCAACGTGTACACGGTGTCCGGCAGCAACACCAACTGGGTGATCGTCAAGGACGGCGACACGTGCACCCTCGTCGACACCGGATATCCCGGCGACCGCGAGGCCGTGCTGGCCTCGCTGGAGGCGGTCGGGCTGAACGCGCGGTCGGTGGCCGCCGTCCTGATCACGCACGCGCACAACGACCACCTCGGCGCCGCGGAACATCTGCGCGCCGTGCACGGCGTGCCCGTCCTGATGCACCAGGACGAGGTGCCGCACGCGCGGCGTGACTTCCTCGACCAGGTGTCCGTGGGACAGGTGCTCGCGCACGCGTGGCAGCCGGGTGTGCTGCCGTGGGCCGTGCACGCCCTGCGCGCCGGGGGAACCGCCCACGTCCCGGTCGGCGAGCCGCGGGCCTTCCCGGCGCCGGGAGCGCTGGACCTGCCCGGCACACCCGTGCCCGTGCCCACACCCGGGCACACCAAGGGCCACTGCGCCTACCACCTGCCCGGGAGCGGTGTCCTGATCAGCGGCGACGCCCTGGTGACCGCACACCCCACCTCGCGGATCGCCGCACCGCAACTGCTGCCCGGGATGTTCCACGCCGACCGGGCCAGGGCCCTCGACTCCCTGGCGCTGATCGGGGACGTGGACGCGGACCTGATCCTGCCCGGCCACGGCCCGGTGCACCACGGGTCGGCGAGGGCGGCGGCCCTCGCGGCCCGCGAGCACGCGGCAGGCTGACCCGCTCACACCCGCATGTGCGCGCAGGTGGTGGGAAGGGGGACACCTGATCGGGATTGTCCGTTGCCGACACTTATCCGCGGCGGCCCCTCCCGGTGGGTATCATGCAGCAACGTCATCCATATCGAGGGAGTGAACGGTTGTGACCAGCGAATCAGCCGCTGCGCTCCGGTCGCGGTACGTGGAGCAGGCCGCGTCGGACCTGGAGGAGAACCGCCGGCGACAGCAGGAGCTGGCGCAGCAGCTCTCGGTGTTGAAGCAGGAGGAGGCTCTCCTGGGAGAGATCCTCAGCCTCGCCGAGCGGTACGAGGGTTTCGCGGACGCGTCACGGCTGCCCGAACAGCTCCAGGACGAGTCCGTCGACACGAAGGCGAAGCCGGAGGCCGCGGGCGCACGCCACTCGGCGCCGGCGAAGGCCGCTTCGAAGGCCGCTCCGTCAGCGGGCACGGCCAAGTCGGGCGCGCACGCGAAGCCCGGCGCGAAGGGGAAGTCGTCCCAGCCGCTGCTCGGCGACCTCCTGCTGGGGCTGCTCGGCAGGCACGAGGAGCCGCGCCTGGCGAAGGAGCTGCGGGACGAGCTGCTCGCGGAGCACCCGGACCGCAACCCGACGCCGCAGGTGGTGCGGAACACCCTGGAGTCCCTGGTCGCCAAGGGAAGTGTGCGGCGGCACAAGCAGCAGCGCTCCGTCATGTACAGCCTCGTCGTGTCGGCCCGCCGGTAGGACGCGGTGTGGCGTGCGGCACCTGTGTGTCCACCAGGTGTCGCACGCCACGGGCGCCGGCCGCGCCGGGGGCTCAGCCCCGCCACATGTTGTCGAACGCGGCGTTCTCGATGTCCCGCCGCAGCCGTAGGGCCTCCAGCTCGGTGACCGCCTCCCCGACGGCGGCCAGCACCGTCTCGACCGCTTCCCCCGACGGGCTCCCACCGGGGTTCTCGTCGGGGCTCCCCTCGCGCCGGACGGGGTCCTGCCCGATCCCCGCCTCGGCGAACAGCCCGGTGAGGACGGGCTCGCCGGACGCCTTGCGTTCCTCGGCACGTCTGCGGGCCGGCGAGTCGGCCAGCACGCTCTTGGCCGACAGCAGCCCGAACCCGTGCCGGTGCGGGCGCGTGACGAGCCCGGACCTCGTCAGATCGTCGCCGTAGGCGGCGGTGAGATCGCGGCCGCGGCGCCACAGCCAGTCCATGACGGTCTCGTACGGTTCGCTCCTGACGAAGGAGGCGGCCGCGTCGTCGAGCAGCCGCTCGCCCGTCGCCGCCCGCGGACCGGGCACCATCAGGTCGCCGTCCAGGGTCAGTGCCCCGGCCTCCAGGAGGTCGATCGCCTCGGCCCCCGCCAGTGCGAGGGACAGGTCGCCCTGCTCCACCGGCCGGTCGTGGGGCAGGCCCAGGGCGACGAGCATCAGGTCGTGTGCGGTGGTCATGAGTCGCGCCTCGTCTCCAGGAGGCGCAGCCACACCTCGCTGATGGTGGGAAAAGCCGGTACGGCGTGCCAGAGCCGGTCGACGGGCACCTCGCCGGTGACGGCGACGGTGGCCGAGTGCAGGAGCTCGGCGACGCCCGGCCCGGCGAACGTCGCTCCGACGACGACCTGGCGGTCGCGGTCGATGAGGACCCGGGCCCTGCCCCGGTAGTCGGGGCGGTACTGCAGGGCGCCCGCGAGGTAGCCGAGCTCGTAGTCGACGACCTCGACGTCCCGCCCGGTGCGCTCCGCCTCGGCGGCGGTCAGGCCGACCGTGGCGATCTCGGGGTCGGTGAAGACGACGCCGGGAACGGCCTCGGTGTCGGCCGTGCTGCTGTGCGGGGCCCAGCGGCCGGTGTCGAGTGCGTCGCCGCGCGCCCGGGCGGCGATCACCGCGCCGGCGACACGGGCCTGGTACTTGCCCTGGTGGGTGAAGAGCGCCCGGCCGTTGACGTCGCCGACGGCGTAGAGCCAGTCGCCGGGGACGGCGGTGACGGTGAGGCTGTCGTCGGTGGCGAGCCAGTCGCCGGGCAGCAGTCCCACGGCGTCGAGCCCGACGTCCTCGGAGCGCGGGGCGCGGCCGGTGGCGAAGAGAATCTCGTCGGCGGTGAGGGCACCCCCGTCGGAAAGGGTGACGCGCACGTGGCCGTCGGGGGTGCGCTCGGCGGCGGTGACCGAGACGCCGAACCGCACCTCCGCGCCCGCCTCGCGCAGCCGCTCGGTGACCAGCTCCCCCGCGAAGGGCTCCATGCGGGGCAGCAGTCCGTCGGTGCGGGCGAGCAGGGTGACGCTGCTGCCCAGGGCCTGCCAGGCGGTCGCCATCTCGACGCCCACCACGCCGGCGCCGGCGATCACCAGGCGGGGCGGCGGCCGGCGGGCGCTGGTCGCCTCGCGGCTGGTCCACGGCGCGAGGTCCTCGATGCCGGGCAGCGCGGGCAGCGCCGCGCGGCTGCCGCTGCAGACCGCGACGGCGTGCCGGGCCCGCAGGCGGACGGTGCCGCCGTCGGGCGTCTCCACCGCCACCTCGCGCTCCCCCACCAGGCGGCCGTGGCCGCGCAGCAGCTCGATGCCGGCCGACCTGAGCCACTCGACCTGTCCGTCGTCCCGCCAGTCGGAGGACATGAGATCGCGGTGCGCGAGGACGGCCTCGGTGTCCAGCGGAGCCTTCAGCGCGGCGTCGAGTCCCGGTATCTGCTGGGCGTCGGCCCGCAGCAGGACGGGGCGCAGCAGGGCCTTGCTGGGTTCGCACGCCCAGTACGAGCATTCGCCGCCGACCAGCTCGCGCTCGACGACGACGGTGCTCAGGCCGGCCGCGGTGGTGCGGTCCGCGACGTTCTCGCCGACGGGCCCCGCGCCGATCACGATCACGTCGTAGGTGCGGATGTCCTCGGTCGTCATGTGTCCCTCCGGTGGACGGGTGTGGGTCATCGGTGTCGGAGTCCCCGGAACCGGGTCCCCGCGTGGCTCAGCGGCCGGGGGCCCGCTCGGTGACCTCCTGGAGGAACCAGGCGTTGCCGTCGGGGTCCTCGAAGGCGGCGAAGGTGCCGTAGCTCGCCCGCTCGGGGTGGGCGCCGGGAACGCGGCGGGCGTCGCCGGCGTGGTGGAAGGCGCCGGTCTCGTCGCGGAACGGGCCGGAGACCTCCACCCCGCAGGACGCCAGCTCCTCCTGGGCCTTGACGATGTCGGTGACGGTCAGCTGGAGGCCGTGCAGCGTGCCGGCCTGCTGCCCGGTCAGGCCCTCGCCGAAGATCACCGAGCAGGCGGAGCCGGGCGGCGTCACCTGGACGATCCGGTAGCCGTCCTCGATCGGGAAGTCGGCGTCCAGGCGCCAGCCGAGCCGCCCCGCGTAGAAGTCCTTGGCGCGGTCCACGTCGGACACCGGCAGGATGACGACTTCGAGCTTCATGTCCATGGCTGTACTCGCTTTCGCATGTTCGGGGGTTCGGACAGGGGTTGCTGTGGGTGTGCTGCCGCACGGGAGGTGATCGCGCCCGGGGCCGGCCCGCTCAGACGAAGAAGGAGGGCGGCGGGCCGTACCCGGCGAACACCGCGCTCTCCACCCAGTTCCACACCTGCACGGTGGTGGGCCACCGGTCGTCGCGGGAGCGCGCCGCGTCCAGCGACGGCGTCCGCTCGCCGGTGGCGGCGGGGGACCGGCCGGGGCCGGGGGCCGGGCGTCCGCCGTCCGGCCCTGCGGCCGGTGTGTGCGTGTGCGCGGTGGAGGTCATGGCGGTCCGCTCCTCGCTGGGTGGACGGGTCAGGCGGTGGCGCCGGCGTTGAGGGTGACGGGGACGTTGTCGCGCGTCGCCTTGGAGAACGGGCAGATCTGGTGGGCGGCGTACGCCAGTTCCTCGGCGGTGGCCTGGTCCACCCCGCCGAGCAGGGGGCTGAGCACCGCGGACAGGGAGAACTCGCCGTCGTCGCCGTGCGTGAGGGTGATCTCGGCGGTGATCGAGGTGCTGGTCAGCCGGATCTTGCGCTGGGCGGCGGCGCGCCGGACGGCGCCGAGGAAGCAGGCCGCCCAGCCGGCGGCCAGGAGCTGCTCGGGGTTGGTCGCGGTGCCGGCGCCGCCGAGCTCCTTGGGGAGGGCGAGGCTGGTCTCCAGCAGACCGTCGGAGGAGCGCACGCGGCCGCCGTTGCGGCCCTCCCCGTCGACGTCGACAACAGCGGTGTAGGTGACGGCCATGGCGGTGCTCCCCATCCAGTCGAAGAATTCCTGTGGTGCCCCGGACCGGCGACGCTTGTGCATCACTTGTTGAGGCGGTGACGCCATCATGGCGAGGCTCAACGTCACCTGTCAAGCCAGTGACGAATGCTTCTTCGGCTGCTGCTTCCGCTGCTTCTTCCGCGACGCTTCGACGACTTCGGACGGCCCTGAAGGGCGGTCGGCCGCTGCTCTCCTCCCCTGGGCCGCGGCTGGGCGCGAGGCGCGGGCGGGGGCTCAGGAGACAGATGCCCGCATCAGTGGGCGGGTATCTCGGAGAGTAGCGCACACATATCCACCACACACGGGTCCGCCGGGCGCGGGCCGCAATCCGACCGTCGTCCGTCGGAGGAGCCGGGCGACTGCGGAGCGGGGATCCAGTCATACGACTGATGTGTGCGCACCACCCGCCGCACAGACTGGTGCAGCGCTCGCCACCAGCGGCGAACCCCCGGAGAAGAGCAGCTCCGCACCGTCGGCACTGTCACACCCGGCGCGCCCACGACCGCGAAAGGCGACCCCGCATGCCCACCTTTGCCGAGCACGTCATCTCCTCGCTCACAGCATCCGGCGTGCGACGCCTCTACGGCCTGCCCGGCGACTCCCTCAACGGACTGACCGACGCGATCCGCCGTGACGAGGACGTCGACTGGGTCCATGTGCGGCACGAGGAGAGCGCCGCCCTCGCCGCGGCCGCCGAGGCCGGCCTGACCGGAGAGCTGACCGTGTGCGTCGGCAGCTGCGGTCCCGGCAATCTGCACCTCGTCAACGGCCTCTTCGACGCCCAGCGCAGCCGGGTGCCGGTCCTCGCCATCGCCGCCCAGATCCCCGGTGCCGAGATCGGCTCCGGGTACTTCCAGGAGACCCGCCCGCAGGAGCTGTTCGCCGACTGCAGCGTCTACGCGGAGGTGGTCACCAGCGCGGAGAACGGGCCCCGCATCCTGGAGATGGCGATGCGGGCGGCGGTGGAGCGCAAGGGCGTGGCAGTGGTGGTCGTCCCCGGGGAGATCTTCCTCGCCAAGACCCCGCGCGACCTGCCGCCCGCGGTGGTGCGCCCGTCCGGCACCGTCGTCCGCCCGGACGACCAGGCGCTGCACCAGGCCGCCGAGCTGCTCAACGCCGGCCGGCGGGTGACGATCCTGGCGGGCGCGGGCGCCGCGGGCGCCCACGACGACCTGATCGCACTCGCCGAGACGCTCAAGGCCCCGGTCGTGCACGCGCTGCGCGGCAAGGAGTACGTCGAGCACGACAACCCGTACGACGTCGGGATGACCGGCCTGCTGGGCTTCGCGTCCGGTTACAAGGCGATCGAGGAGGCCGACACCCTGCTCATGCTGGGCACCGACTTCCCCTACCGGCAGTTCTATCCGCGCGGCGCGAAGGTCGTGCAGCTCGACATCCGCGGCGAGCAGATCGGCCGGCGCACCCGGGTCGACCTCCCGCTGGTCGGCAGCATGCGGGACACGCTGCCCGCGCTGCTGCCGCTGCTGACCGTCAAGTCCGGGCGCGACCACCTCGACCAGGCGCTCGCGCACTACGCCCGCACCCGCAGGAAACTGGACGCGCTCGCCGTCAACGACCGTGAGCGCACCCCCATCCACCCGCAGTTCGTGGCGAGCACCATCGACCGCCTGGCGGACCGGGACGCGGTCTTCACCGTCGACGTCGGGTCCCCCGTGGTGTGGGCGGCCCGCTATCTGACCTTCAACGGGCGCCGCCGGCTCATCGGTTCGTTCAACCACGGCACCATGGCCTGTGCCCTGCCGTTCGCGGTGGGCGCGCAGGCGGCGGATCCGGGCCGCCAGGTGGTCTCGCTGTCGGGCGACGGCGGCCTCACCATGCTCCTCGGGGAGCTGTTCACCCTCCGGCAGAACCGCCTGCCGGCCAAGATCGTCGTCTTCAACAACGGCTCGCTGAACTTCGTCGAGCTGGAGATGAAGGCCGCGGGCATCGTCACCTACGCGACCGAGCTGGACAATCCGCAGCTCGCCGAGGTCGCCGCCGCGATCGGCCTGTGGGCACGCCGGGTCGAGCGGCCCGGCGACCTGGAGGACGCGCTCAAGGGCGCGTTCGCCCACGACGGTCCCGCACTGGTCGAGGTGATGACGGCCCGTCAGGAGCTGTCCGTGCCTCCCGCGATCACGGTGGAGCAGGCCAAGGGCTTCACCCTCTACGCGATCCGCACCGTCCTGTCCGGCCGGGGCGAGGAACTGCTCGACCTGATCACCACCAACGTCGCGCGCCGGATCCTGCACTGACCCGCTGTCGTCCCGGCCGACCGGCCGTGTCCCTAGGAAGCGACCATGAAGAATCACCACCTCTCCCTGGAGATCACCCAGCGGGTGTTCTCCTCCCTCGTCCAGAGACTGAACTGCGAGTTCGCGTACGACACCCGGGACCCGCTGGCCGTCTGCCTCGTCTTCGGCGCCGGCGGCGGGCGGCCGGTGCGCTGGGTCTTCTCCCGGGACCTGCTGGCCGAGGGGCTGACCGACCGGGCGGGCGAGGGCGACGTGGTGCTCTGGCCGGTCTACGACCGCGACGGCGAGCCGTCCTCCTTCTGCGTCCGGGTGGGCGGCCCGCACACGGCGCTGTTCCAGATCCCCGCCGAGCCGGTCGCGCAGTGGCTCGCCGCGACGTACCGCGCCATGCCGAAAGGCGCGGAGCTGACCGGCGTCGACTGGGACGAACTGGTGCAGCTGGCCGAGTGACACCCGCCGCGCCTCCCGCGGCTCCCCGACGCGACACCGCCGGCCGTAGCACGGCCGGGCCCCGTACGCACCCGCCGACGTCCACCCGTGTGCCCGCAAGGAGAATCCGATGACCGCCCCCGTACCGCCCCGACACGACCCGCAGTCGCCCTGGCGCTCCGAAGGGGTGCCGGGCGGACCGCCGAGACCGGACGGCCGGCGTCGCCGTGGCGGCTGCCTGCTCCAGATCGCGATCTTCCTGGCCATCTACATCGTGTCCGGCCTGCTGTACAACAACATGTCAGGCGACGGCACCCGGTCCGTCGACTACACCGCCTTCACCGCCCAACTGGACGCGAACAACGTCAAGACCGTCTACTCGCGGGGCTCGCAGATCCAGGGAATGCTGAAGACCGCCGGCAAGGTGCCCGGCGGTGACGGTGCCACCTTCGTGCGGTTCACGACGTACAAGCCCTCCTTCGCCGACAGCGGGCAGCTGTGGCGCGAGATCCAGCAGAAGAAGGTGTCGGTCTCCGCCTCGCCGGTGGCACAGGGGCCGGGCCTCGGCCGGTCGCTGCTGGTGTCCCTGCTGCCGACCGCGCTGCTGATCGGCGTGTGGGTGTTCGTGTCCCGCAGGGCGCGCGGCGGACTCGACGGGGTGGGCGGCATCCTGGGCCGCAAGCCGCCGAAGCCGGTCGAGGCGGAGCGCGGGCGCACCACCTTCGCCGACGTGGCCGGCATCGACGAGGTGGAGGGCGAGCTGAACGACGTCGTCGACTTCCTCAAGCGCCCGGACGCCTACCGCCGGATGGGCGCGAAGATGCCCCGGGGCGTGCTGCTCGCCGGTCCTCCCGGCACCGGCAAGACGCTGCTCGCGCGGGCGGTCGCGGGCGAGGCGGGGGTGCCCTTCTTCTCGGCCTCCGCGTCCGAGTTCATCGAGATGATCGTCGGCGTGGGCGCCTCCCGGGTACGGGAGCTGTTCAGCGAGGCCCGCAAGGTCGCCCCGTCGATCATCTTCATCGACGAGATCGACACCATCGGCCGGTCCCGCACCGGTTCCGCGGTGGGCGGCCACGACGAGCGCGAGCAGACGCTCAACCAGATCCTCACGGAGATGGACGGCTTCTCGGGGTCCGACGGCGTCGTCGTGGTGGCCGCGACCAACCGGGCCGAGATCCTCGACTCGGCGCTGACCCGTCCGGGCCGGTTCGACCGGGTCGTGAACGTCTCCCCGCCGGACCGCAAGGGCCGCGAGTCCATCCTGCGGATCCACACCCGTGCCATGCCGCTCGCCCCGGACGTGGACCTGGCCCAGGTCGCCGCGACCACCCCCGGCATGACGGGCGCCGAGCTGGCCAACCTCGCCAACGAGGCGGCGCTCCTCGCGGTCAAGCGCGACGGGGCCCGCGTCACCGCGAACGATCTGTCCGACGCCCTGGAGAAGGTGCAACTCGGCGCGCGGCGCCCGCTGGTGATGCCCGAGGAGGAGCGCAGGCGCACCGCGTACCACGAGAGCGGCCACGCCCTGCTCGGCATGCTCCAGCCGGGTGCCGACCCCGTCCGCAAGATCACCATCGTGCCGCGCGGCCGCGCTCTCGGCGTCACCCTGTCCACCCCGGACGCCGACAAGTACGCCTACACCGAGGAGTACCTGCGCGGCCGGATCATCGGCGCGCTCGGCGGCATGGCGGCCGAGCGCGTCGTGTACGGGGTGATCACCACCGGTGCCGAGAACGACCTGGAGCAGGTGACCGGCATCGCCCGCGGGATGGTGGCCCGGTGGGGCATGAGCGATCGGCTGGGACATCTGTCGGTGCTGGCCGCCGAGAGCGAGCAGCCCTACGGGATGTCCGCCGCCCCGCACACCCTTGACCTCGTCGACGGCGAGACACGCAGGATCGTCGAGGAGTGCTACGCGGAGGCATGCCGCACCCTGGAGGAGCACCGCGCGCAGCTGGACGACCTGGCCGCCGCACTGCTGGAGCAGGAGACGCTGGAGGAGGCGGAGATCTACCGCGTCGCGGGGATCGCCACGGCAGCGGCGGCAGCGGCGGCAGCGGCGGCAGCGAAGGCGGACATGGCGGCAGCGGTCGGCGCAGCGCGCCAGGACTGAGCGGTCCGGGCGAGCCGCGCGGCGGTTCGGGGGCGGTCCGGGTCAGCTCTGGTCGGGCGGGCTGCGGTACCAGCGGGTGGTGGACCACCCGTACATCGGATCGCCCTCCATGCCGGTGGTACGGAAGGGCGCGCCGTGGTCGTCGACGCGCAGGACGCCCTGGCGGGCACCGCAGCTCCAGACCAGGTCCAGGTACCAGCGCACGTCGTGGTCCAGGGTGTGGGCGTCCACGTCCAGGACCTGCGGCTCGCTCGCCGAGATCCGGAACGGGAAGTCGGCGGTGCCGGTCCCCCTGCCGTCGTCCACCGAGCCGGGTACGGCGCGGGCCCGGGGGGTGGTCGTGTCGAGGTCGACGGTGAAGGACGCGGGGTCGAGCCCACCCCCGCAGCCGTCGGCGGGTGAGTAGACGTTCCCCTTCGGGGCCGCGACGCTGCCGAGCACCTTCACGTACAGGGCGTGCAGCACGACCGGGCTGCCGGGCAGGCCCTGCGCGGTCAGCTCCAGCCTCAGGTGGCCGGCCGGGACGCCGCCGAGCGCGGCCGCCCACGCCTTCCCCTCCTGAAGGGACGGCGGCGGCGGGACCTTCGCCGGCGGCAGCGGGAGCAGGAACCACTGGCCGCACTGGCTGTGCCAGTTGTCCGCGAGCACGCTCACCTGGACCGGCGGCTTCCCGCCGGTGACGGGCCGTCGGGGGACGGTGGCCGCGGAGTCGGCGGCGCCGCCGCCGGAGCGCCACACCAGCGGGAGGACCGCGGCGAGCGCGGCCACCACCGCCAGGACGACGGTGGTACGGCCTGCCCGCCGGCCGGTCCGCCGGCCGCCGGCCGTACCGGGAGTGCGCACCACCCCGGGAAGCTCGGGGCCGTCGGGGAGGGGACCGGGGTCCGGGGGCGCCACCTCCGCCGCCTCCGCCGCCTCCGCCACCTCCCCCGACCGGATGGGCCCAGGCGGTGCTTCTCCGGTCCGCGGGGCCGTGGACTCCGCCGCCACGGGGGCGGGTTGTCCGGCCTCCGGGTCCGGAGCGCGCTGCGGTTCGCGGCGCTTGGCGGCATCGGCCAGCAGCCAGAGCCGGTGGAGCGCGACGAGTTCCTCCGCGCTGGCCCCGCACTGCCGCGCGAACCGCTCCACCGGGGCGTACTCCGCGGGGACCGCGACGCCGTTGCAGTAGCGGTGCAGCGTGGAGGTGCTGACGTGCAGGCGGGCGGCGAGCATGCCGTAGCTGCGCCCCGAGCGCTCCTTGAGTGCGCGGAGCCGTCCCGCGAACTCCTCGATGTGCTGGGCCATTGCGCCCTCCCCCGTCCCGGCCCGGCGTTCCGGACAACGGGATCGTCGCAGATCAGCGGGGCCGAAAGCGTTCCACCGTCCCTGACTGTGGCGGGACTGTGGCATTCGGGACGCGGTGCGGCGCAGGGTTGCGGCATCCCAACCGCTCACAGCGAAGGCCCACGCCATGTATGCGAAGTCCGCTCTGTCCTCCGCCGCCGTCCTGCTGGCCGGGGCCGCCGTCCTCACCGGCTGCGGGGACGGCTCCGCGACGTCGGCGGGCGGTTCGGCACCCTCACCCGTGGCCGTCCCGTCGTCCGCCCTGCCGCACACCACGGCCCCGACCCCGGCTCCGGCCCCGACGCTGTCGGCGTCGGCCTCCACCCCGACCGCCTCGAAGCGCGCGAGCGCTCCCGCCGCCAGCGCCCCGCCGTCGGGTGGCGGCTACGCCACGAGCGACAGCTACGCCTGGAAGCACCCCTGCTCCAGCAGGCAGCTCTCCGTGCACCTGGTCCGCCGGGCCTCCGCGCCCACGCAGCGCGTGATCGAGGTGCGCAACAACGGCGCGCGCTCCTGCGGGCTGAGCTACTACCCGCACGTCGTCCTGTGGGACGCGGAGTCGGCGACGGGCGGGGTGACGATTACGCCGCTGGTCCCCGACGGCCTCGGCGGCCCGCCCGCCAGTGCGCTCCACGCCGGGCGGACCGCGTACGCCGTCGTCGACCTCGACCCCAGCGGCGCGACCAAGGGCACCGCCGCCGGCGTCGACGCGATGAACGTCCTCGCGGACGGGGACCACATGTCCAGCCGGGAGACCGTCCGTTTCCCGCTCGGCGCCGGCGCCCACGCGCTCAGGCCGAAGCTGGGCCTGTACGAGGACACCACTCCGGACGCGGTCGCCAGCATGGAGTCCGCCGACATCCAGCCCTGACCGCCGCGAGCGGACCGTGGCGGTCCGCTCTGCGCGCCTTTCACAGGACTCAGCAGGCGACGCACGCGCCGCCGAGACCCGCAAATGGGCCGAGGCCAGCGCCGCCGCGGACTTCCCCTCGCAGGCGCCGCCGAACGGTTCGCGTCGCCTCGGAGGGGAGCGGTCCTGCCAGGTCAGACGGTGATGGTCTTGTACTCGGTGTACGTGCCGAGGCCGACCGCGCCGTACTCGCGGCCGATGCCGCTGGCCTTGAAGCCGCCGAACGGGCCGTCGAAGCCGACGGAGGCGCCGTTGACCGTGACGGTGCCGGTGCGGATGCGGCGGGCGACGGCGAGGGCGTGCGCCTCGTCGCCGGACCAGACGCCGCCGGACAGGCCGTACTCGGAGTCGTTGGCGATACGGACGGCGTCGTCCTCGTCGTCGTAGGCGATGACGACCAGGACCGGGCCGAAGATCTCCTCCTGGGCGATGCGCATGGAGTTGTCGACGTCGGCGAAGACGGTCGGCGTGACGTAGTTGCCCTTCTCCAGCCCCTCGGGGACCTGCGGGCCGCCGGTGACCAGCCGTGCGCCCTCCTCGATGCCGAGCCGGATGTAGTCGCGCACGCGCTCCTGCTGGTCGGGGCGGATCATCGGGCCGACGAAGGTGTCGGGGTCGTTCGGGTCGCCGACCTTCAGCGACTCCACCAGCTCCTTGAGCGCCGCCACCACCTCCTCGTACCTCTCCCGCGGGGCCAGGATGCGGGTCTGCGCGATGCACGACTCGCCGTTGTTGAGCAGTGAGCCGAACTTCAGGCCCGCCACCGCCACGCGGACGTCGGCGTCCGGCAGGATGACCGCGGCGGACTTGCCGCCCAGCTCCAGGCTGACCCGCTTGAGCTGCTCGCCGGCGATCGCGGCGATGCGGCGGCCCGCGCGCGTCGAGCCGGTGAAGGCGATCTTGTCGACGTCCGGGTGCGAGACCAGGTACTCGCTCGTCTCCCGGTCGGCGGGCAGCACGCTGACCACGCCCCGGGGCAGGCCCGCCTGCTCCAGCAGTTCGGCCAGGTATCCCATGCTCAGCGAGTTCTCCGGGGACACCTTGAGGATCACGGAGTTGCCGGCCAGCAGCGCGGGGATGATCTTTGAGGTCGCCGAGGAGAACGGCGAGTTCCAGGGGATCACCGCCGCGACGACGCCGATCGCCTCACGGCGTACCACGCTGCGGGTCGGAACGGCCGGGTCGCAGGGAACGAGGGTCTCCTCCCAGCCGAACTCCTCGGCCGCCTTGAGGTAGGCGTTCGCCTGGCGGGTCATGCCCGGCTGCCCGGCGCGGGTGAACCACCCGGCGGAACCGTTCTCCAGCGAGATCAGGTGCGCGACCTTCTCGGCGTTCTCCTCGCGCAGCGCGTTGAGGCGGCGCAGCACCGCGATCCGCTGCGCGGGCGGGGTCAGCCGCCACTCACCGGTCTCGAAGGACGCGCGGGCCGCGGCGACCGCGCGGTCGATGTCGGCCGGCTGCGCCTGGGCGGCGCGGCCGACCACCTCCTGGTCGTGCGGCGAGGCGATGTCGAGCAGTTCCGGGCTGCTCGGCTCGACCCAGGAGCCTGCGATGAAGAGCCGGTCGTAGGTGATCATGTGCGTTCTCTCTCCTCCGGTGCTTCGGCGCTCTCGGCGCCGTCGAAACGGGGTCTGGAGCGGGTTTTGAGCGCCGCGCTGAACTGTCACTTCAATGTAGCACTTGTTTCTACAAGACGCACGATGTCGCGTCGCTTATCTCTCGATCATGCGCATCATCGGTACGCTTGAAGGA
>NZ_JAZEWV010000058.1:0-18934 GCF_036353415.1 Actinacidiphila polyblastidii | reverse complement strand
TGCCGCATCAGGCAACGTTCGCCCTGTCTCGCTAATGCATGCCGCGTAGGCTCGCGGGGTGCATTCTCATCTGGGCTTCGAGAACCCTCCTGCGCTCCCTCATGCGGTGGTGGTCGAGACACTGGAACAGGCTCTTCGTGACCGCTCGGCAGAGGGTGAGGCGGCGGGAGTTCTGGTCGGGACTGCGTTGAACGACGACGACGCGGATTTCGTCGAGTTCTGGTGCGTGCAGGTCGGGACGCGGGCTGTGCCGGGGAGTCCGCTGCTGGGGCTGGCCGGCCTGTGCCTGGGACACACCGCTCGACGCTTTGGCCGTCTCAGCGATGAAGCCTTGGCGCTGGCGGAGTTGCTGGCGGCGCGGGCTGAGGCGGAGCCGACGGACGTGGACGGCCGCGCCGTCGACGGTTATGACGACGTGCGGAGCTTCCTGCACCTGTGGTGATGCCGCCTGCCGTAGCGGGTCAGGCGGCGTTCGCCCTGCTCACGAGGGCTTTGAGGCGCTTGTCGGCGGCGTTCTTGTTCCGCCAGATGATGTAGCGGCGGATCATGCTGCCTTGGGCCTTGTGGCTGGGGTGGTCGGTGCCGTCGAGGGCGAAATAGCGCAGGGCGGTGAACTGGGCCTCGATCCGGTTGAGCCAGGAGCTGTTGGTCGGGGTGTAAGCGATCTCCACGTTGTTCGCCGCGGCCCAGGTCCCGACCCGCTGGCAGCGTTTGGTGGTCAGGTGCGGGGAGTAGTTGTCGCAGATGATCGCGATGCGCGTGCCGGCGGGGTGGAGGGAGCGCAGGTAGCGGCAGAACTCCAAGAACTTGGTACGGTTCTTGGTCTTCTTGATGTGGCCGTAGAGCTGGTCCTTGCCCAGGTCATAGGCGGCGAACAGGTGCCGGACCCCGTGCGGGCGGGTGTAGGTCGCGCGCCGCCGCCGTCGGGGCTCGCGGTCGGGGTCCTTGCGCTTCCCGCCGCGTTCAGCCCACTGGCGGCCGGGGTGGGGTTGAAGGTTGAGCGGCCCGAACTCGTCCATGCAGAACACGACCTCGGGTTCGCCGGGCTCAGGCAGGACCTCGCCGTCGGCGATGGCTTAGAGGTGCTCGACGCGGGCCTTCTTGACCGCGTAGTCGGGATCCTTCGAAGTCTTCCAGGTCTTCAGACATTGAAAGGTGACGCCTTCCTCGCGGAGCAGGATGCGCAGGCCCTCGTGGCTGATGTCGTCGACCACCCCCTCGGCGACCAGGAAGTCGGCCAGCTTCACCAGGCTCCAGGTCGAGAACGGCAGGCCGTGCTCGACCGGCCTGGACTTGGCGATCTTCTTGATCTCGCGCCGCTCGGGCAGCGTGAACGTCTTGGGCCGGCCACCCTTGTACTTCGGGTAGAGCGAAGCGAAGCCGTCAGCATTGAAGTTGTGAATCACGTCCCGGGCCCGGTCCGGACTGGTGAACGTCACCTCGGCGATCTTGGCCACGTTCATACCCTGGGCCGATAACAGCACCATCTGGGCCCGCCTCCAGGTCACCACTGACCCGGTGCCCCGCCGGATGATCCGAAGCAACCGCTGCCCCTCGTCGTCATCGATCTCGCGGACCCGGACACGCTCAGCCATCCGCCCAGCATGACGCACAACGAGCCGCCCGGATCACCATCCGGACGGCTCGCCACAACAAGGCGAACGTTGCCTGACGCGGCACTAGTTGACCATCGCCTGTCCCCGTCCGCTGGTCCTATCCGCCCGCGAAGGCAAAAAATCACCATGATCCGGCGGCATGCGGTCCGCCCCTCTCGGCGGTCGGCAGTCCGGGGTTCGGGCCTGGCGAATTCATCGTTTCAGCCTGCCCGAAGGACGGCATGCAGTTGCCTCGACCGATCCGCACAGCGCAAGAACACCGGACAGCCGGAACTTTCTGACGCGCATGCGCCTGCGGTCGGGTGCCGAGGGTGTGTGACGGCCGCGGTCCGGGACAAGGGCACCGGACACGCTCCGTAGCGCTTCCCCGCTCAATCGTAGGGAGGGAACACGAGAGGGAGGTGGGACAGACCGGTAGATCTCGTCGGAGTTGATGCCGTCCTGATCTCCCGCGACTCGCCGGTGCCCAGGGGCCCCGCAGGTGGAGACCTTGGACGGCACCGCGCTGCATGGCCGGTGTGTCAGTGTGCCTGTTCTGGTGCGTTCGGCGGGTGGGAAAGTGCGGAGAGGTCGCAGACAGAGGCGGCGACAGAGCCGGCGGGCGCGTGGAGGGTGAGGTGCTGGCCGTGGCGCGTGATGGAAGCGGTCGCCTGGTGGAGAGCGCGCACGCCGGCGCCGCCGAGGTGGGTGACACCAGTGAGGTCGAGGGGCCCGCTGTATGAGTCGGCCATCAGCCGGTCGGTGAGCCCCCGGCGGCGGTGGTGTCGATGGTGCCGGTGATCTGGAGGAGGCCGGGGGCGTCGGGGCGGTCGGTGATCGTCAGGGCCGGGGCGGTGGTGGCCGGTGTGAGGGAGCGCTTCGGTAACGGTGACGGGTCGGTGCAGGGCGCGCTCGATATCGGCGGTGGTGCCGGGCCGGATAGGGCGGCCACTGGCCGAGTTCGAACTGGACGTCGTGCAGGCTGCCGGGCAGGACGAGAAGCAGGTCGAGCGCCCGGGCGCGGCGGTGGGCGGCCAGCAAGGTGACGTCGTCGTTGTGGCCAGGGCTGCGCAGCAGGATCTCCAGGGTCGTGCGACAACTCGTTCGGCGGTGCGCTGCGGGCTGTTGTGCGGCATCAATCGGTCCCTGGCCGCGTTGGCGGCGGTGTAAGCAGCAGGGTGGCGCCGTCGGGCACCCATGCGGGGTGGTCGGTGTACGTGGCCCCGGTGGCCAGCGGTCCCTGGCCGCTGTCGGGCAGGAATGCCGCGGCGCCTTCGGTGTCGATGAGCAGCGGTGCCGGATGACCGGCGGCGGCGCACGTCTGTCGGTGTCCGGGTCGAGCACGACGACGCAGCAGGTCGCCGACCGGCCGCCTGGGATGTACCGGGACGGTCATGGAGGAGCCTCCTGCCGGCAGTTTCCTCGGGTTTTCCGACATCGGAGACCTCAGCGGCCGGGTACCGGCCATCCACCCTTTCCTGGCCATCATGGACGCCGACGGCTCCGACCACACCGCACCCTTCGCCGAAGCAGCAGCGAGCGAACGCAGCCGGTAGGCCGTGCTGGATGGCGCGAAGGCTCTCGCCTCCCCGGCCGTGGACATCCTGATCAGTGCTGAGGTGCGGGAAGAAGCCTGGCGCTTCTTCCGCGGGCACGAGCCGAGGGCGGCCGCTGAGCGGTAGCGGGTCGGCACGTACGTCCGCTGGATGGGGACCGGACCGCTGTGTGTCGTTTGTCGGTATCTGTCCGGGGCAGCTGTGGCGAGAGGGGCGCACGCGGCCGTTTGGGCTTACCTGTCAAGCCGCCGCGTCGTCCATTGGCGAGCGAAGCGAGGCAGCATGCGTGCGACCGTCTGGCACGGCAAGCGGGATGTCCGGGTGGACAGCGTCCCCGATCCCGCCGTTCAGGAGGACACTGATGCGGTCATCCGGGTCACCTCGTCGGGTCTGTGCGGTTCGGACCTGCACCTCTACGAGGTCCTGACGCCGCTCATGACGCCCGGAGACATTCTCGGGCACGAGCCGATGGGCGTCGTGGAGGAAGTGGGCTCCGCGGTGACGAACCTGCGGCCGGGTGACCGAGTGGTGGTGCCATTCCAGATCGCCTGCGGCACCTGCTGGATGTGCGCCAAGGGGCTGCCCACCCAGTGCGAGACCACCCAGGTCACCGAGCACGGCATGGGCGCGCGGCTGTTCGGCTACACCAAGCTGTACGGAGCGGTCCCCGGCGCTCAGGCTGAGTACCTGCGGGTGCCCCAGGCCCAGTACGGCCCGATCAAGGTGCCCCAGGGGCCGGCCGACGACCGCTTCGTGTTCCTCTCCGACGTGCTGCCCACCGCCTGGCAGGCGGTGAAGTACGCCGATGCGCCCCAGGGCGGCTCGCTGGTGGTGCTGGGTCTGGGACCCATCGGCGCGATGGCCTGCCGGGTGGCCCGCCATCTCGGCGCCGAGCTGGTCATCGGCGTCGACCTGGTGCCCGAGCGGCTGGAGCGGGCCAAGCTCGACGGTACGGTCGCGCTCGACATGGGTGCCTTCGACTCCCCGGACGCGCTGGTGGACGCGGTGAAGGAGCTGACTGGCGGCCGGGGCGCCGACAGCGTCATCGACGCCGTCGGCACGGAGGCGCACGGCAACCCGGTCACCAAACTCGCCCAGGCCGCAACCGGCCTGCTGCCCGCGGGCTGGGGGCAGAAGCTCATGGAGACCGCGGGCGTGGACCGGCTCGGCGCGTTCGACCTGGGGGTCGCCCTGGCCCGCAGGGGCGGCACCCTCTCGGTCAGCGGGGTCTACGGCGGCGCTGCCGACCCGCTGCCGATGCTGACGATGTTCGACAAGCAGCTGACCCTGCGGATGGGCCAGGCGAACGTGCGGCGCTGGAGCGACGAGATCCTGCCGTTGCTCACCGACGACGACCCCCTCGGTGTGGACACCTTCGCCACCCACCACATGCCACTCGGCAGCGCCCCTGACGCGTACGCGATGTTCCAGAAGAAAGAGGACGGCGCGATCAAGGTGTTGCTCCGCCCCTGAACGGCCCTCAAAGAGAGGAACTTCGCCATGACGCTCCGACGTCTGCCCTTCGCCACCGAGTCCGTGGCGGGGCTGTCCGCAGTCGTGACCGGCGGCTCCCGCGGCCTCGGCCTGCTCATCGCCGGCGAACTTGCCGCCCACGGCTGCACCGTCACCCTCGCGGCCCGGGACGCCGAAGAACTCGAACGGGCCGCAGCCGGACTGCGTGGTGCCGATGTCGGCGCCGGGAACGTACGTACCGCCGCGTGCGACGTACGCGACCGCGACCAAGTGGAAGCCCTGTTCACCTCGGTCGCGGCCGAGTGCGGCGCCGTCGACATCGTGGTGGCGAACGCCGGGATCATCCAGGTGGCGCCGGTCGCGGCGATCGGCGCCGAGGAGTTCGACGACGCCATGCGCACCATCTTCGCGGGCGCACTGCACACGTCCCTGGCCGCGCTGCCTCACCTGCGCCGCAGCGGGGCTGGCGGCCGGCTCGCCCTGATCGGTTCGGTCGGCGGCCTGCTCGCGGTGCCCCACCTGCTGCCCTACTCGTGTGCGAAATCCGCGGTGGCCGCACTCGCCGAGGGCCTGCACGCCGAGGAGGCGGCGGGCGGGGTGACGGTCACCGCGGTCCATCCCGGTCTGATGCGTACCGGTTCCCACCGGCACGCGGAGTTCGGCGGGGACAGGGGCCGAGAGTTCGCGTGGTTCTCCGCGCTCGCAGGCACCCCGCTGGTCTCGATGGACGCGGAGCGGGCCGCTGCCCGCATCGCCGAAGGCGTCCGGCGCAGGCGCACCAGGATCGTGCTCACCCCGGCAGCGAAGGCTGCGGACGTGCTCTACGGGATCGCACCCGCCACCGTCACCCGGCTGTCCGGCCTGGCCGCACGGGCGCTGCCGAAGCCGCCCCCCGGCCAGGGCGGGCTGAGGGAGGGGAGCAAGGTCGTACCACCCGCTGGCGGCCTGACCGGGCGCCTGCGCAGATGGGGGAGTGCGTGGAACGACCGGGCGTCGGCACGCTTCAACCAGTAGGGAATCCAGGCCTTCGCCGGCCCACCCCGTCCCGGCTGCCGTCGCTCAGCGACAGCGCTCGGCGCGGGGGAGTGGGCCCTCGTCGTCGGGGAGGCTTGTGACGCGCCTAGCCCGGAAGGACGGCCCTTCTCGCCGCGAGCGAGAACTTCGTCGACTCCACGGCCAGCACCACGACGCCGCGCTCTGCCCCAGACCTCAGAGTTCGCGGTTGTCACGCGGCTCGACGTACGGCTCCTCCCCGGAGGGGTGGCCGCCCTCGATGGCCTGGCTGCGTTCTGTCTCCGCGTTGAATTCCAGGCCCAGGAGCAATGCGATGTTGGAGATCCAGAGCCAGACGAGAAAGATGATGATGCCGGCGAAGGTACCGTACGTCTTGTTGTAGCTGCTGAAATGGGCCACGTAGACGGCGAAAGCAGCGGATGCGACGAGCCAGAGGCCAACGCTCAGCAGGCTGCCGCGGGTCACCCATCTGAAGCCGTGCCGGACGTTCGGCGCCGCCCAGTGGAGGATGGCCACCACGAGCGCGAACAAAACGACCATGATGGGCCATTTGGCGAAGTTCCATACGGTGACCGCGGTGTTGCCCAGGCCCAGGACGCTTCCGGTCCTGCGGGCCAGCTTTCCGGTGAAGACGATGCCCACCGAGATGGCTGCCAGCATGACGACGGTGAACACCGTGATCGCGAGGCGGGTCGGCAGCGTCTTCCACACCGGGCGCCCCTCGCCGATGTCGTAGACGGCGTTGCCGGCTCGCATGAAGGCGGCGACGTAGCCGGACGCCGACCACAGCGCGACGACGATGCCGACAACCAAGGCGAGCACTGCCGGCCCCTGGTTGTTCTGCACCTGCTTCACGATGCTGGTCAGTAGGGTGCGCACCGGCCCCGGCGCGAGGGTGGCGATGTTGTCGGTCAGCGACTCGACTGCGGAGGGGCCCAGCAGTCCCACAATCGACACCAGGGCCAGTATCGCCGGAAAGACCGCCAGTACGGCGTAGTAGGTGAGCGCCGCGGCCAAGTCGGCCAGATTGTCGGTCTTGTACTCCTTGAGAGTGCGACGCAAGATCCCGCGCGAGGCCCCCTTCGCAAGCTTCGACGGCTTCGTGGGCACTGTCTCCGCACGATGCGCGCCTTCGGGAGCACCAACGCCGCGCTCCGGGCTGTCCTCCGCCATCGTTCACCCTCCCGGCGCACCCGCATACCGAGCCCCTTGAGTCGCTCGGCGCCCGCGGTTCACAGTGCGCGCCGACCCGTAGGCGACGCCGACCCTTCTCATCGGATAGCAGCGGACCGGACTCCGCAACCGCGGCTCGGCCCGGCCGGTCATCCCCCGGGATACGCGCGGTTTGCAGGAGGCCAGGTGTCGGTCGGTGGGCGCCGGACCAGGAGGCTTTTGTCCGCTGCTGATGGCGGTTCGAGTGGCAGGGCGGCGCGAGCGGCGTTGGCGCCGGGGGCGCCATGCACGCCACCACCCGGATGAGCGCACGGCGAGGCAGGGTAGGGGCCCCTGACGGCGGTCTTGGGGCGGCCGCTGCCAAGAATGAGGCGGAAGAAGAGCTGCTGGTGGACGGCGGTGGTGCCGCCGTTGATAGCGCTGCCTTCGAGGTTGGAGTCCAGCAAGGTCAGGCCGAGGAAGCGCGGGCCGAAGTGGTGGGAGCAGTCCCCTACGGACCGCCGACGGCGGTGAGAGGGCAGCCTGGGCCAACTGGATGAAAAGGGGCAATCGGGGTAGCTCGAGAGGAGGGGGAATCGACGGGCTGGAGGGAACCATGGCCAAGCACGCGAAGATATCCGAGGGCGACCGGGTGAGCTGGCGCAGCCACGGAAGCACCGCGATCGGCACCGTGAAACGCAAGCTGACCGGGCGCGGGCGCGCCGCCGGCCGGACCGTCGACGCCTCTTCGCAGGAACCCCAGTACGAGGTGCGCAGCGAGAAGTCCGGCGGCACCGCCGTCCACAAACCGGAGGCCCTGAGCAAAAAACCCAAGAGGCGAGGGAAGAGCGGTTGACCGGCAAAGGGGAGACCGGCCGCAAGGACACCGGAGAGACCCTGCGTGACTTCCACGACGCGGTCAACATGACCGCCTCGGAGCTGGAGCGCTGGCTCGACACCGACGAATCGCGCGGGGCCGGGCAGCACACGGACGGCAAGGAGAGTACCGGTCACGCCTCGGGCCGCCGGATCGTGACCCTGCTGCGGACCAGGAAGGCCGATCTGGACGCGGGCGACCAGCGCCATATGCGCAAGGTCACCGGCTACGTCCACCGGCACCTCGCCCAGCGGCCCTCCGGGGAGATCACCGAGACGACCTGGAGGTACTCGCTGATGAACTGGGGACACGACCCGGCGAAGTGACGCTGCCCCGCGTGCGTGTCCGCCGCGCCGCCCCCGGTCATCGGGTCAGTCGGCGTGGGAGTCCTCGACCGATACGCGGAGGATATCGAGACCGGCGTCGGGGACGGCCATGCCGCTTCGCACCCCGCTGCGCAGGTAGTACACCACCGCCTCGTTCAGTCGTTCTCCGGGAAGGGCCGCGGGGATCCCCGGCGGGTAGGGGGTGAGCAAGTCCGCCTGGTCGAGGCGCAGATTGCGGGGTTCGGGGATGCCGACGGGCGGCGCGGGTCGCAGCAGGTCGGCGTGTGCGATGAGGTAGCCCAGGCCGTCGAGGAGTCGTGCGGTGGTGGCCTCGTCGTCGGCGCGGGTGAGCTGGGCGCTGATCCGGCGGTGGTCCGACAGGTACAGGTTGATGTGGTGGTGCCGGCGCATCCAGTCGGCGGCGTCGTAGCTGCTGAACTTGACGCCGTTCAGATCGATGAACACTTGGAGGGAGTCCATGTCGTAGGCCCTCTGGGGCGCAGAAATCTTCGCGGTCGTTGACGTGAAGACCGTCGATGCCCTCGACGGCCTTCCTCAGGTTGCGGGCGAGGGCGAGGGTCTTCTCGTAGAGGTCGTGTCCTCGCTCGACCATCTGGCGGCGCCAGCCGTGAGGCCGGCGTGGATGAGAACCGACGGGCTCGTGGTGCCCGGCAGGTCGGCGCGCGAAGCGAGCGTCGCCTCGGTGATCAGATCGCCCTTGAGGCGGAGGACAGAGCCCTGTTCCAGGCCGGAACCCGTCTTGTGGACCGAGGTCACGCAGACGTCGGCGCCGGCGTCCATGGCCCAGGCGGGCAGGTCGGGGTGGAAGGACAGGTGGGCGCACCACGCCTCGTCCATGATCAGCGGCAGGCCCCGGTCGTGGCAGATGGCGGCGATGTCGGCGCAGGTGCCGTACGGGGTCGGGCTGGTGACCAGCGCTCCGCGGACGTCGGGGTGCTGCTCGAATGCCGCGCGTAGGCGCCCGGGGCCGGAGGGTGGGCGATGTGCAGGTCGGGGTCCCATCGGGGCTCGACCCATACGGGTGGATGCCGGCCAGGATCAGGCCGGATACGACAGCTCTGTGCGCCTCCCTGCCGACCAGGAGCTTTTCATGCGGGCCGGCCACCGCGAGCATGGCGGCCTTCACCGACAGGGAGCTGCCACAGGTGGAGAAGAACGTATGGTCGGCGCCGACGGCGTCGGCCATCAGCTCCTCGGACTGTTCCAGGACGCCGTGAGAGGAGGCGCGGTCGTCCATGCCCGCTACGGCGCCGCGCCCCTGCTTGTGACCCGGCGGGGTGAAGGGCAGTTGGTTCTCTTCCTGGGAGGCCTGTACGACCTCCCAGGAAGAGCTTTCGAGTGGTCCATGATGGTGCGCGTTGCCCTCCGACGAACCCGGCAGCGCGCGGCACGTGCTGATGAGCGGCTGGGGCGGGGCTCGCGAAGAAGTGGCGAAACTCCTTTACCTCCCTCCACCGGCCAGAGCCTCGACGCGAGCGATGAGACCGCCGACCGCGAGCGTCACATCGGCGCAGACGCATCGGCCTTCATCTGGCCGTGCTGACCCCCGCCGCCGGCGGCTCCGCGAGCGCCGGCGGTATCCCCGCACATAACCCTCTTCGAGTCACTCCCCGGTGCGGAGGCGCGGGAGGACCTGGTCGCGGTAGAAGCCGAAGAATTGCCGCTGGTCGGGACCGATCTGGTTGATGTACACCTCGTCGAAATCGGCCTGGGCGTAGGCCCCGACCGCCTCGACGTGGTCGTCGGCGCGGTCCCCGCACACGACCGCGCCGGACACCATTTCCTCAGTGACCAGGGAACTCGCCTGCTGGAAGTGCTCGGGGGTGGGCAGGATCTGGGCTAGCTCACCGGGGAGTTGTTCGTTCGGCCAGAGCCGGTGCACGGTCTTGACCGCTCGCTGCCGGTCGGTGTCCCAGCACACCTTGAGGCCGCCGACCACCGGCTTGTCTGCGCCGCCCGACCGGCGGAACCTTTCCACAAGCGACGAGTCGGGCTGCATCGTCACGAAGCCGTCGCCGATCCGACCGGCCAGGTCCGCGGCGCGCGGCCCGAAGCCGGAGACGAACAGGGGCGCGGGCTCGGAGGGCACGGTGTAGAGCCGCGCGTTCTCCACCGTGTAGTGGGTCCCGCGGTGGGTGACACGCTCACCGGTGGACAGCTTCCGGATCACCTCCACGGCCTCCTCCAGCATCTCCAGCCGCACGTCCGCGGCCGGCCAGTCGCCGCCGAGGATGTGCTCGTTGAGGGCCTCACCGCTACCCAGCCCGAAACGGAAGTTCCCCCCGGTCAGCACTGCGGCCGTTGCCGCGGCCTGCGCGTTGATCGCCGGGTGCAGGCGTACGGTCGGGCACGTCACCAAGGTGGTGATCGGCAGCGACGTCACCTGGGACAGCGCCCCGATCACGGACCAGACGAAGGAGCCCTCCCCCTGCTCGTCGTTCCACGGATGGAAGTGGTCCGAGACCGCCAGCGCCTGGAAGCCGGCCTCCTCCGCCATCCGGGCCTGGTCGAGGAGTTCACGCGGGGTGAACTCCTCCGAGGACAGGAAGTATCCATAGCGGGTCATGACAGTCCTTTCGTAGCGGGAACGCCCGTCACCGCCGGGAGCGGGCACACGGGGCGGTGCGGCTGCACGGCAGGTAGGGGCCGGGCGTCAGGCGCGGCCGGGTGGGAAAGCGAGGGCACTGTCGTCGAGGTGGTTGAGGAGGTCGGCTGGGGAGTCGTAGACGGCCTCCATGCCGGCCTCCGCCAGCTCCTTACGGGTCCAGCCGCCGGTGAGCAGGCCCAGGCAGCGCACGCCCGCCGCGCGGGCCGCCTCGCCGTCCCAGGCGGCGTCGCCGACGAAGACCGCGCGGCCGACCGGGACCCCGGCCTTGTCCAGCGCCCGCTGGACAAGGTCGGGAGCGGGCTTGCTGGACGACACGTCGGAGGACGTGGTGACCGCGTCGATCGCGTCGCCGGCGTCGAGCGCGTCGATCATCACCTCCGCCTCCTGCTGCTTGGCGGACGACGCGAGCACCACCCGCCAACCGCGCGCCGCACAGGCCCGCAGCAGGTCCGACGCGCCGGGCAGGGGCGCCAGCCGGGACCAGTACTGCGCGTAGAGGGTGTCGTGGGCGGCGCTGAGCGCATCGTCCCCGCCGCGGTCGTGCTCCTCGCCCAGCAGCGAGTCCAGCAGGTGGTCGCTGCCCATGCCGATGCACCGGTGGATGCGGGCCATGGTGACGTGCGCCCCCTGCTGCCGCAGCGCCTCCCACCAGGCGACGGTGTGGAGGTAGACGGTGTCCATCAAAGTGCCGTCCACGTCGAATAGCACGGCCCCGCCGATGTCCTCACCAGGTGTCTTGGGCTTGGTCATGCTTCATCCTCTCCGCGTCCTGGCAGCCGCGCAGCCCCGGCCGGACCGAACGGACAACGGCCGCTCCTGGGCCCGGCGGCCGGTTCCGCGACCGGCGTCATCCGGGCCACCTGCCGGTCATCCGCTCCACGACGGTGGCGCCGGCCCGGTCGACGGCCGCTTTGACCACAGCGAACAGGGCGCCCTGCACAGCCGCCGCGATCAGTACCTCCTGCCAGCCGCGGTCCCGGTCGGTTGCGTCCGGAGCGTCGTCCTCGTGAGCCACGAGCTTCCACGCCTGTTTGAACAGCGCGCCGGCCACCGCCCCGCTGGCGGCACCGAGCACCAGCCCGACCGGCTTGTACGCGAGCGAGTAGGTTCTCATCCCCGCCCCCCACCACGAGTTCGGAGCAGCAGGAACACAGCTGCGGTCGCGGCGAACGCGAGGAGAAGCACGTGACGAATCCTGCTCGCGAGACGACCGCGTGTCGCGCCATCGGCTCTGCCCGTCAGGGCCTCCAGCGGTACGCCGAATGCCTCGCGAGTCCCTTCTGCCTGGTCACGCGCGTTCTGGATTCTAGTCGTTTCAAATGACCGGCCCTTGTTGATCACGGTGGGGGTTCTCCGTCCCTGGCTCGTTTCTGGCTGTTTAGGTGCCCCGAAAATCTGACCCCACCCTGCCCGTCAGCCGCCGTCTTCGTGCGGTGCCGGGGCTGATGCGCAGAACCTTGCCACCCGGGTCGCAGTCCCAGTTCTCGATCGCGACCTGGATCGAACTGATCTCCGGATCGGCCACGTCGGGGACGACCAAGTCGGGCGCGACGCCGGAGCGCAGTTGGCCCACGACCTCGCTGTCCGATCACTCGCCGGGGGCAGCGTCCCCTGCACACTTTCCCATCCCCATCGAGCGCCTATGCGCGTGGAAGTACAGATCGCACCGCGGTACACCGATTGATTCAGGGCAGGGACACACCGACCGCCTCTTCGGCCCCTCACCTCAGGAGAGCCCCGTGGACGCCATTGTTCTGCTCAAGGAAGATCACAAGACCGTGGAGAAGCTCTTCAAGAAGTTCGAGGGCGCGGGAGACAATGCGCTCAAGACGAAGAGGGACATCGCGGACCAGGTAATCGCGGAACTGACCGTTCATACCTTCATCGAAGAGGGGATCTTCTATCCCGCCGCCAGGGAAGCCGCTCCGGAGACGAAGGACCACGTTCTGGAGAGCGTCGAGGAACACCATCTGGTGGTGTGGACACTGTCGGAGCTGACCGGGCTGGACGCCTCCGACGAGCGGTTCGACGCGAAGATGACGGTTCTCATCGAGAACGTCCGGCACCATGTCGAGGAAGAGGAGAAGGAATGGTTTCCCGAGGTCCGCAAGGCCATGGGGCGCAACCGACTCAAGGAACTCGGCGAGCAGATGGAAGCCGCGAAGGCCAAGGCGCCGCGCAGCCCGCTGGCAGTACCCAGCGCGAAGAAGTAGCCGACGGGTAAGTCCCAGCAGATGAAATGATTAGCCTTGGTTACTGCCGCCACGCAGCGATTCGCGTGCGGTCCGCGGAGAAGGCATGGAGCATGAACGAGCACAACGAGACTGCGGCCTCAGCAGGACACCAGCGGCCCGCAGGTATGAGTGACGCTTCGGTAGAAGCCCTCGGCGTCCTGTCGGAGGCACTGGAAACCGCGGAACGGGCGCGCGGCAGGCTGTATGACTTCCACCAGCTCACCGGTGGTGCGGACCTGCGCCTGAGCGAGGCAGCGCAACAATTGCGGGCCGCGGGGCACACCCTCCAGGCTGAACGGCTCGAACGCGAGATCGTCGGACGCAACGTCCTGCCGGGCTACTGGACCTTCCAGATGGTCGAGGCCTACGACGACACCTACATGGAACCCTTCCGCCGGTTGGAGCGGGAGATCCGTGGGGAACTGGCGGACGGTCGGCGCCACATCCTGGAAGCCGAGATGAAGGACAAGCGGCGCACCCACGGGCATCCCGATCACTCGGCGCGTCCGCCCGCGTCCGCCTGAAAACAGGCGTAGGCCATCCCGGGCCCACGAGGCGGGAGACGGCTTCGGCGTGGTTCGCACCTGCGGCCTGCCGGTACGCCAGGTGGTCGCCCAGGGCGCCTCTGACGGACATGGTCGTCAGGCCGGCCCGCGCCAGTACCCGCCCTCGTGCCCGGCGCCCCGCCAGCCGCATCCCCAAAGAGCCGGTGTAACAGGCGATCGCGAGGGCGTTGAGGGCGGCGTGCGCCAGGCCGACGCGGGCCTGCTCGTCGTCCCGCTCCGCCCAGCCCACCCAGCCGGCCTGATGGGGCGCTACTTCGCCCGCTTCGACCAGGCGCCCGGCGCGAAACTCCCCACCCGCGACGGCTTCGTCAAGGAGTACTGGGGCGAGGGCTCCAACCGGGCGCGCAACTGGCAGCGCTACGGCCAGGGCGGCCAGGGTCTGATCTTCGAGGAGGGCGTCGACGGGTACGTCCCCTACGCGGGCGACCTCAGCGAGGGCCTCGCGGTGACCATCGCCAAGATGAAGTCCACGATGGTCTCCTGCGGCGCGATGACGGTCCAGGAGTTCCAGTCCACCGCACGGCTCACCGTGGTCTCCGAGCAGAGCTTCCAGGAGAGCCACGCCACCGTCGCCGTACGGGAGACGCCCGACTCCGTCGCCTGACCCGGTCGCCCCACGCCACCGGTCCGGCGCGCTCGACCGTCCCCTCCGCGTACCCCGCCGCCCGCCCGCGGGCGGCAACTGGGCGCACCTGAGAGCCGCGGCTGATCCCGCGCACGCGGGGTAGACGCCCCGCAGACCGCGCCCCGCGTGCGGCCGTCCGGGTGAGGCGAGTGGCGCGCAGCCGCTGCGGCCGGACGCCGCGGCGGGCGGGGCCGAGAATGCATAGGGCGAGCGGGAGTGCGGCGGTGGGAGGCGAAGCGGACACGGTGCGCGTGGCAGCAGTAGTCGAAGTGGGCGCGTGGTGGGCGGTGCTGTTCGCGGTCACGGTGGTCGCCGTCGGCCCGCTGAATACGGTCGAGCTGGCAGTGGCCGTCGCCGCTGCCGCCGGTGCGGCGCTGGCCGCGCGGTGGGTACGGCTGGCGGCCGGTGCGACCCTCGGCGGCACCGGCGGCGCCGCCCGCGCGCTCGCGCTGCTCCCGTGGTCGCTGCTGCGGGGCTGCGGACTCCTGGCTGCCGCAATGCTGGGCTGGTCGAGGCGTACCGGCGGCCGTCCGGCGTCGGGCGCACCGGCCTTCCGGCGGACGGCGATGCGGGAGGGCACCGGCGCAGGCTGGGCGGGTCTGGTGATGGCCGCATCGGCCGACACCTGCGTCGTGCGGGCGACCGACGACGGCCTGGTAGAGGTGCACGCGCTGGGAATCGAACCGGGCCCGGTGGAGCGCGCGCTGACCGAGGAGGGCGGTCAGCGGTGAACGCCTGGACGGCTGCGGCCCTGGTGCTGCTGGCCGGCGCCGCGCCGCTGTGCCTGTGGGGCGCGGCGCACGGGCGGGAGGTGCGGCGGCTGGCCGCCGTGTCGCTGCTGTCGACCGTGGTGGGCGCGGTGTTCCTGGTGCTGCCGCAGGGGTACGGCCGGTCCAGCTACCAGGACCTCGCGCTGGTGCTGGCGGTGCTCGCGCCCGCCGGGACGCTGGTCTTCACCCGGTTCGTCGCAGGCCGCCCGCACGACGCCGGCACGGACGCACACGCCAGCAGCGGCAGGGACGCCGACGCCGGCAGCCGCGTCGGCCCCGATGACGGGCAGGGCGGCGCCGACCTGTCGCCGGGCAACGGATGACGGGCGGCCGGCGTCCGGCGGACCCGACGAGCTGAGGACCCGAGGAGGCGAGCGGATGACCGCCGCGCACGTGTGCGTACTGGTGCTGCTGTGGACGGGCGTGGCCTGCGTCCTGCTGTCAGCGGCCGCGTTGTCCCTGATGGGCGGGGTGTTCCCGCGGCTGCACGCGCTGGCCCCGGCGTCCTGCCTGGGAGCGCCGCTGATCGCGGTCGCGGTGGCCGTTGACCAGGGCATGGGGCGCGCCGCCGTCAAGACAGTGTTCATCGGGCTGCTGTTCGCGGTCGGCGGCACCGCGGGGACCGTCGCGATCGGCAAGGCGTCGTGGCTGGACTCCGAGCGGGGGCGGGAATGAACACGCCGCTGATGGCCGTTGCGCTCGCCTTCGTCGTCGTGTGCGCGACGGTGGCCGTGCTGTGCCGGGAGCCGGTACGCCAGGCCCTGGTGCTCGCCGCGATGGGTCTGGGCCTGTCGGTGCTCTTCGCGGTGCTGCAGGCGCCGGACGTCGCGCTGTCGCAACTGGCCGTGGGGACCGCGCTGACCCCGCTGCTGATCCTGCTCACCGTCCGCAAGGTGTCCCGCCGTTCGGCGCCGGAGCCGGCACGCGCCGCCCAGGACCCGGACGGCCCCGCTCCCGGCGGCCGCCCCGCGCCCCGCCCGGACGGCGGGAACGAGGGGACCGGGCGGTGACGGCCCGCGCCCGGCTGCTGATGTTCGCGGCCGCCGCCGCGGTCATCGCGGTCTTCTTCGCCGTCGCGTGCACCGAGATGCCGTCGTTCGGTGGCGCTTCGCACCCGTACGGGGACCGGGCGGTGGCAGCGGCGCTCGCGCACCGCACCGCCAACGTGGTGTCCTCGGTCAACTTCGACCTCCGGGCCTTCGACACGCTCGGCGAGGAGTCGATCCTCTTCGGGACCGTACTCAGCGCCACGCTGCTGCTGCGGCTGGCCCGCGACGAGCGCCGCCGCCCCGCCGCGTCCGAGCGGGTGCTGCCCACCACCCGCCTGTTCGGCGTGATCCTGCTGCCGGTCGCCCTCGTGGTCGGCGTGTACATCGTGGCCCACGGCCAGTTGAGCCCCGGCGGCGGCTTCCAGGGCGGCGTCGTCCTCGCCACCGCCCTTCACCTGGGATACGTCGCCGCCGACTACCGGGTGCTGGAGAAGGTGCGTCCACTCGCCGTCCTCGACGTCGCGGACTCGATCGCTGCGGGCGCCTTCGTCGCGATGGGCGCCGCCGGCCTCGCCGCCGGCGGCGCGTTCCTGAAGAACGTGCTGCCGCTGGGCACCTTCAACCGGATCACCTCCGGCGGCACCGTCCCGCTGCTGAACGCAGCGGTCGGCGTCGAGGTGGCCTCGGGCGTCATCGTGCTGCTGGCCCATTTCCTCGACCAGGCCGTCGAGATCACCGGGACCGACGAGCCGACACAGGAGGACCACTGATGGGACCGTGGCCGTATCTCGCCGCCGGATGGATCGTGCTGATCGCCCTCTACGGGCTGGTGACCAGCCGCAACCTGATCCACGCGATCGGATGCCTGGCGGTCGCCCAGTCCTCGACGTACGTGCTGCTCCTGGCGGTCGGCTACCGGCGAGGCGGCACCGCCCCGGTCTTCTCCGACCTGCGGCCCGGCTCCCGTCCGGTGGTCGACCCCGTCGTCCAAGCGCTCGCCCTGACCGACGTCGTGGTGGGCGCGACGGTCACCGCGCTACTGCTCGCCCTCACCGTCCAGCTGCGCAAACGGCACGGGACAGTGGACCCGCAGGCGCTGACCGGGCTGCAGGGCTGACCGGGTGTCGGCCACCACGCTGCTGCCGCTCGCGGTGGCGATCCCGCTGCTCGGCGCGGTGCTGCTGGCGGTCGGCGGCCGGCTGCTGCCGCGCGCTGGCTGCGACGCGCTGGCCACCGCGGTCGCCGCCGCCGACGTGGTGTGCCTTGCGCTGCTCTGGCCGCACACCCAGGGCGTCGCCGCCGCCCCGCTCGGCGGCTGGCCCGCGCAGATGGGGATCGTGCTGGTCGCCGACCGCCCCGGCGCCGGTCTGGCGCTGCTCGCCGCCGTCCTGGTGCTGGCCGTCGTGGTCTACTCCTGGCGGTACTTCGACGAACCGTCCGGCGAACGAGTCGGCGTCTTCCCGGCCATGGTGCTGCTCTTCGAGGCCGGCATGGTCGGCTTCGCGCTGACCGGCGACCTATTCAACGCCTTCGTCTTCTTCGAGCTGATGGGGGCCACCGCCTACGCCCTGACCGGCTACCGCATCGAGGACCCGCGCCCACTGCAGGGCGCGCTCACCTTCGGCATCGTCAACTCCTTCGCAGCGTACTGCTCGCTGCTCGGCATCGGCCTGCTCTACGCCCACACCGGGCAGCTCGACCTCGCCGCGATGGGCCGCGCGCTGTCCGGCCACCACACCGACCTGCTGGTCGTCACCGCCTTCGTGCTGGTGATCACCGCCATGCTGGTCAAGGCCGCGCTGGTGCCCTTCCACTTCTGGCTGCCCGACGCGCACGCGGTCGCCCCCACGCCGGTGTGCATGCTGCTGTCCGGCGTCATGGTGGAGCTGGGCGTCTACGGGATCGCCCGGATCTACTGGACGGTCTTCTCCGGGCCCGGCGGCATCCCGCATGACGCCTTCCGCCACACCTTCACCGCGCTGGGTGTGGTGACCGCCCTGACGGGCGCTGCCATGTGCTGGCAGCAGCGGCATCTCAAACGCATGCTCGCTTTCTCCACCATCAGCCACGTCGGCCTGTTCACCGTGGGCATCGCGCTGCTCACCCCCGATGGCGCCGCAGGGGCCGCGCTGTACGTGGCCGCGCACGGCTGCGTGAAGGCCGCGCTGTTCGGCCTCACCGGCGTGCTCCTGGACCGCTACGGGTCCGTCGACGAGCACGGCCTGTACGGCAGAGCGCGTGAACTGCGGCTGGTGGGCGTGCTTTTCGTGGTCGGCGCAGTCGCCCTGGCCGGACTGCCGCCGTTCGGCACGGGACTGGGGAAGGCGCTCACCGAGGACGCCGCAGGCCACGAACAGCCCTGGCTGCCGGCCGTCTTTGTGGTCGCCTCCGCGGCCACCGGGGCCGCCGTGCTGCGGGCGGCGCTGCGCGTCTTCTGGGGCGTGGGCGTGGCGCCCCGCCGACGTGCGGACGCGCAGGAGACCTCCGGCGAAGGGGAGGAGCCGGAGATCCGCGGGCCCCGGCGCTCGGTGCCGCCGATGATGGTCGCCGTACCGGCGGCGCTGCTCGTGGGGACCGCGCTGCTCGGCTGTGTGCCGGCGGTCGCGGCGTCGCTGGCGTCCGGCGCCCGCACCTTCACCGACCCGGCCGCGTACCGTGCAGCCGTCCTGACCCCTGGGGCGGCGCGAGGCGCGAGCGGCGTGCCAGTGCCTGACGTGTGGACCGCGACCGGGGCGCTGCTCGGCGTCCTGTCCGCGGCGCTGGCCGTCCTGCTGGCCGTTCTCGCCACCCGGCGCCCGCCGGCCCAGCACCGCACGCTCCGCGCGGCCGCCCGGGGCCTGCGCCGCCTGCACTCGGGGCACCTCGGCGACTACCTCGCCTGGCTCGCGCTGGGCGTCGCGGCCCTGTGCGCGGTGATCGCCGCACAGACCTGAACCGCAGAGGCGGTGTCACCGCCGGAGCTTTCGGCCCGGAGCGCCCGTCAGCGCTGGTCCTGCTGCGGTGCGGGCGCGGGTTCCCGCTCCGGCCGGGTCACTTCGACCGAGCCCTCGACAGGGACCTCGGCAGGGCCCCCGACCGCGGCGTCGCGCAGCGTCCCGCGCCCGGCTCCCACGCCTGCCGCGCCCGCG
>NZ_JAZEWV010000057.1:0-21580 GCF_036353415.1 Actinacidiphila polyblastidii | reverse complement strand
GCCCCGCCCGCGGTGGGCGGCCCGGGGGGGGGGGCGGGGGCCCCCCCCCCCCCCCCCGGGACCGGGACCTTTCCCGCCCCTGACGGCGCCGCACTGCTGGTACGAATCGCTCTTTCAGCCGCGATCCGCGTATCGGATGAACCACCGTGTCTCCGGGTGGTCGGCCGGAATGGAGCGGTAGAGGTGCCGGAATGCCGATCCGAGCCCCTGATCGGCGGCTTTCCACGCGAAGTCGGCGCAGGGCGCTGATGATTCGTCGCTTGCGTCGGCGATGGAGCGCACGACGACCCCCAGCGCGTCGACCGTACCGAGAAGGCGGCTCGCCATGAGGTGGACCACCTCGCCGGACATCTGAGTGGCAGACATGACATGCGCGAGTCTCCAGCACGCGTCGGCTGCTTCCTCGGCTGCGGCCACGGCCGTCACGGAGAACTCAGGGGATGAATCGTCAGGGAGGAGAACCTCTGTCCTCCCCGTTGTCGACGCCATCGCGTCGTTGTCGGAATGCATCGGTCAGGACTGCGCGGCAGGCTCGGCGACGTCCCATGCGGGTTCCGTCGCGGCCCGGCCGTCAAGAGGGTTGAGAAAGAGGAATGCGGCGCCGGCCACCGCGCCGCCGATGAGATCGGCTATCAGGTACACCCAGATGTCGGACCAGTCGAACAGGCCCATCGCCGCGCCCCCCAGAGCGACCGCGGGGTTGAAGGCGCCACCGGAGATGCCGCCGACCGAAGCCGCTCCGGCGAGGACGGTGAAGCCGATGGCGAGCCCGTAGAAGGAGTTGTCCTCGTGGCTCGCGCTCAAGGCGACGTTGAGAACGACGTAGGCGAGCGCGAACGCGAAGAGAGCTTCGACCACCAGGGCGGAGGCCAGATGCCGGCCGGAGAGCGAGAGGGCCGTCACCGAAGGGGGATTGACCGCCCATCGCGCGAGCGGCGCCGCTGCCAGGGCGGCGACCAACTGCGAGGCCGTGTACCAAGCCGCGTCCACGGGTGCGATACGGCCGCGGATGAGCACCGCGAGGGTGACGGCGGGATTGTAATGGGCGCCGGAGACATGCCCTCCCGCGTACACCATGACCATGAGCACTCCGCCTATGGCCAGCGGGGCTAATCGGGAGTCCGACAGGACCGCGGCTCCCACGGTCAGGACGAGGAAGAATGTTCCGATGAATTCGACCACGTACTTGCGCATGACGACTCCTCCGCAGACGGGTGATGAGGGGTTTTCGGGAGAGCGAGGGAATTCAGGTGCCCGGATTTCTGCCTCATCCTGCGTTCGGTATGACGAAATGCCGGATGCGGCGACAATTTCCACTGGTAAGCTAGAGGAGGAACGGTCGATATTTCCAGGTCCCTAGTTCTTACGAAATCATGACGTCGCGACGGAATGCGACATTCTGGCGCATGTTCCCCTGGCCTGAACTCACCGTTTCCTCGGCCCCGCCAGTCGGGAGATGAAGAAGCGGTGCCTCCTTCATCTCGACCTCGGCAACCGGGAAAACGCCTTGTCCCTTGAGATCTCCGCAATCCCCGCCCCGGCCATGGCGGTTGCGGGCCGCTCGCCGCGCGCGAGTCCTGGGAACCGGCACCGCTCATGCCTGTAAGGTGTCCGGGCCCGTCCGCTGACGTGGTATCACCGTTCATCCGACGGCGTCGCCGCCGATTTCGAGGGACCTCCACCATGCAGATGCTGGCCCGTCATGTCGTTGCCCGCCCTTGGTGGGTGATCGCCGCCTGGGTGCTGCTGTCGCTGGCGGGAGGGTTCGCGGCGCCGCGGGCGACGTCCGCGCTGAGCTACGACTTCGGGCTGCCGGGTCAGTCCGGCTACGAGGCGAATCAGGACATCGTCCACGGTTTCGGCTCCGGCGGTGACGACGCGCCGGTCCTGCTGGTCGTCCACGACGGTGCCCGCAGGCTGACCGCGGGGGAGGCGACCGCGGTGGTCCGGGCCGTGCGGGAGGCCCGGGTGGCGGGCCGCGTCAGCTCGTACGCCGAGGAGCCCCGGCTGCTGTCGCGCGACGGGCACACCGGGGTCGTGGTCGTGTACCCCGCGCCTGTTCCCGGTCAGGACCCCTACGCGAAGGCGCTCCCGCAGTTGAGGGACGCGGCCGCGGCGGCGAGTGCGGCGGTCGGGGCGCCGGTGGCGGTCACCGGGCAGGACGCCCTGAACGACTCCGGCGGCGGGGGAGGGGCCGGGGTCCTCGCGGAGACGCTGTTCGGCGGCGTCGGGGCGCTGCTGGTCCTGGTGCTGGTGTTCGGGTCGTTCCTCGCGCTGATGCCGCTGGCGGTCGCGATCGGGTCGATCCTGACGACGTTCCTGATCGTCTGGGGGCTGACGGCCGTCACCGACGTGTCGTTCATCGTCCAGTATCTGCTGGCCCTCATCGGTCTCGGCGTCGCCATCGACTACGCGCTGCTGGTCGTGACCCGCTGGCGCGAGGAGCGGGGCAACGGGCTGGACAACGCCTCCGCCGTGGAGCGGGCGGTGGTCACCGCGGGCAGGTCGGTGCTGTTCTCCGGGGTGACCGTCGCGGTCAGCCTGGCCGCGCTGATCGCGCTGCCGGTGCCGTTCCTGCGCAGCGTCGGCTTCACCGGCCTGCTCATTCCCGTCGTCAGCGTGGTCGCCGCGCTCACCCTGCTGCCGGCGCTGCTGCTGGTGGCGGGGCCCCGGCTGGCGTGGCCGAACCGCCGTTCGGCGTCGCCCGACTCCCGGTTGTGGCGGCGTGTCGGCGAGGCCGTGGTGCGGCGTCGGTGGGCGGCGATCGCGGCTTCAGCCGTCGTCCTGCTCGCCCTGGCCGCTCCCGTGCTGGGGCTGCGACTGGGGCAGCCGAGCAACGACTCGCTGGCCTCGACCGGAGGCAGCGCGGCGACCGCCGTGCACCAGATCTGGCGCGCCGGACTGGGCGCCGGCCTCACCACGCCCGTGGAGGTGCTGACCGACGACCCGGCCCGGGTGCGGCGGGCGGTCACCGGGATCGACGGCGTGGCGGGCGCACTGGCACCGACGTCGTGGACCCGCGGGGGCCGCTCGGTGGTCGACGTCTGGACGGCCGGCGACGCCTCCCACGGCGCCGGGGCGACGGCAGCGGCAGACGTGCGGAAGGCGGCCCGGGACACCGGCGCGCGGGTCGGCGGGATCCCCGCACAGAACGTCGACTTCATCAGCGCGGTCTACGGCAACGCCTGGTGGGTCGTCTCGATCATCGTCGTGGTCACTTTCCTGCTGCTGGCCCGGGCACTGCACTCCCTGGTGCTGCCGCTGAAGGCGCTCGTGCTCAACGTGCTGTCCATCGGCGCGGCGTACGGGGTGACGGTCCTGATCTGGCAGCGCGGAGTGGGCACGGACGTCCTGTTCGGGCAGACGGCCGCCGGGTCGGTCACCGTGTGGATCCCGATCGCGGTGTTCGCGTTCCTGTTCGGGCTGTCCATGGACTACGAGGTGTTCCTGCTCAGCCGCATCCGGGAGGAGCACGACCGCGGCGTGGACACCGACCGCGCGACCGTCGACGGCGTGGCGCGTACCGGCCGCCTGATCACCTCCGCGGCCGTCATCCTCTTCCTCGCCTTCATCTCGCTGTCACGCGTGCCGGCCACCGACGTCAAGATCCTGGCGACCGCGCTGGCACTGGGCATCCTCATCGACGCAACGCTCGTGCGCGGCATCCTCGCGCCCGCGCTGGTCGCGGCTCTGGGGCCGGCCAACTGGTGGCTGCCGAGGCGCCGTTCGGCCGCCCGGAGGTAAGCGGGAAGTCGCTGCCGGACCCCTCACCGGGCCCACTCCGGCGGGAGGGGGCGGCCGGTCTCGATGACATCGATGACGGCGTCCACCGCGGTGCCCAGGGCCACCGGCCGGGGCAGGGCGGGAGGCCGCCCGGTGAGCGCCCGGTCCGCGAAGCCGGTGTCGAGATGCGGGAGCCGCAGATCGTGGATGTCCACGTGGCGGCGTCGCTGTTCGCGTGCGACCGCGGCGAGCCACGCGCTCAACGCCGCCTTGGCCGCGCCGTAGTCAGCCATACCCGGCTGGGGGCGTGCGGCGACGACGCCCGTGATCGCGGCCGCCGCGCCTCCTGGCCCGAGCAGGTCCAGGGCCCCGCGCAGCACGGCCATCGGGGCGAGCGCGTTCACCGCCACCAGGTGTTCTGCCATGGCCTCGGTCACCTCCTGCGCGGGGCCGAAAGCCGCCACGCCGACCGCGGTGAGGACGAGGTCGATGCCTCCCAGACGCTCGGCGGCCCAGGCCGCCAGCCCGTGGCAGCCGTCGAGGTCGTAGGCGTCCACCATCCGTGCCGGGCAGCTCCGGCAATCCGCCACGACCCCCTCCAGCCGCTCGCGGTGCCGTCCCGCCAGCGCGAGCGCCGCACCACGCCCGGTCAGGGCGCGGGCCAGTGCGCCTCCGACCTTCCCGGTGGCGCCGACGATCAGGACACGTGCCCCGTTGAGCTCCACTTCTCGCCCTTCTTCTGCGCACAGCGGCGGCGGCGCCGGGCTCTTGCCGCGCCCGCACCGGCCACACCTCCGCAGAGTAGGACAGACCGGCCATTCTCCACGCGACCGCCGCCGATGCTCATGCGGCGTTTCCCCCGTCATCTGCCCGATGTCGCCGCCGCCGGCGCGTACCGTCCGGTGCATGGTGGAGAACATGGACGACGCCCACGAGAATCGCGCCCCCCTCCGTGGACGGAGTACCCCATGAGCGGTGGACGGCCCGTGGAGTCGGTCTGGGACTACCCGCGTCCACCCGCGGTCCGGCCCTGCGGCGACCTGGTCACGGTGGAGTTCGCCGGCATGATGGTCGCCGAGACCCGCCACGCAGTGCGGGTGCTGGAGACAAGCCACCCACCCGTCTTCTACCTGCCACCGGTGGCCGTGGCCCCGGGACTGCTGCGCCCCTCCGACCGGCGCAGCTGGTGCGAGTGGAAGGGCGAAGCGGTCTACTGGCACCTGACCGCGGGGGGCCGCGTCGCGGCGGACGCGGCGTGGAGCTATCCCGATCCGTCACCGGGCTTCGAGGACATCCGCGACCACCTGGCCTTCTACCCTTCCCGAGTCGATCGCTGCGTGGTCGCCGGCGAGGAGGTCACCTCGCAGGAAGGCGACTTCTACGGAGGGTGGATCACCTCGGCGATCGAGGGTCCTTTCAAGGGGCCGCCCGGCACGTCGGGCTGGTGACGGCCCGCCGACACCACGCCGCGAGCCGCAGCGCCTCCCGGCGGCGGCCGGGACCTCCCCGCTCGCCTCACATCAGCGGGAACCTCTGTCCCGCGGTGCCGTTGCAGTCGGAGATCCGCAGCTTGGCGCCGGAGGCGGTCGCGCCCGCGGGGGAGTCGAGGCAGCAGCCGGACCGGGGGTCGAGCAGCGCGCCGCCGGTCCGCTGAACCCACTGCTGCCCGCCCGCGCCGTCGCACTCCGCCCGGTCGAGCGCCGCACCGGGCAGCCGGCCGGCCGGGACATCCCCGGGGGAAGTCCCGGCCGACCCCGCGGGGATCAGGCTGCGGACGAGGTCGGGTGGCGCGTCAGTTCAGGGTCAGGAGCGCGGTGTCGTCGGCCGGGTCCGGGTCGAAGGTGTGCGGGTACGGACCCCAGTCCATGGCTACGGAGCCCTGGGCGCCGGCGATCACGGTGTCCACCCGCAGGGTCAGGCTGAAGGGGACCGTCCGTCCGGCCGGCGCCAGGTAGCCGGCCGAGCACCGGTACGGTCCGTGGGCGGTGGTGTCCGGGTCGTCGGCGTCGGGCTGGCAGTTCGGTGAGGAGCCGACCACGGTGGTGCCGGGCGGGACGACCACTTCGGCATGGATGGTCCCGCCGTCGAGGAGGAAGAGTGTGGCCGGGCCGTTGTCGGTCAGGCTGAAGTCGAGCGGGACGGTGGTGCCCTGCGGAGCCTGTGCGGTGGCTCCGGTGACGGAGAAGTCCGCGGTGTTGTCGGCCTGGAGCACGGTGAGCTGGTCGGAACCGTGGCCGCCGTCCTCGGCGTGGGCGAGCGGGATCCGGCCGGCCGGTGCGGTGCCGGGCCGGCCGGGGTCGAGCACGGTCAGCGCGAGTGTGCCGCCCTTGCCCTGCTTCCAGGTGCGGCCGGCGGTGAGCTGCGCGAGTTCCGGGTCGCCCTTGGGTGCGACGAGCGTTTCCACGAGCGTGGAGTACGCGGCCGGGGTGACCCGCAGTTCCACCGGTGTGGCCAGTTCTGCCTGCTCTCCGACCTCGAAGGTGCCGGGGAAGTCGCAGAGCGCCATCTCGGCCTGACGGGTGTCGGGCAGCGAGCTGTAGGAGCAGTTGGTGTAATGCCGTGCGAAGGCCAGGCCAGGTGAGGCGGTGACCAGCACCCGCACGCCGGCGGCGGGGCGGTCGCCGGTGTCGGCGAACCGTACGGGCTCGTCGACGACGGTTCCCACCGCCAGATGGGAGCGGTCGGTGCCCGGGGCGAGGTCGAAGGCCGGCCCACCGATCTGCACCCGGCCGGAGGTGCCCACGACACTCGCGCCGTCGCCGGCCGTTCCGGTGACCTTGTAGGAGGCAGCGGCCCCCGGGGCGACTCCGGAGCGGGCGGTGATGCTCAGCTGCGTCGACAGGGAGATCGCCGAGCCAGGCGGCTGGTCCTGCAGTACGAGGTATTCCTCGCAGGTGGCCACGGACTTCGCGACGGTGCAGTTGTCCGAGAAGGTGACGTCGGCGATCTTCGCCAGACTGCGGACGTCGATGGTGAGCACCAGTGCGATGACCGGGCTGGTCGCGTCCGTGTGCACCGCCAGCTGGGGCTGGACCGTGGCCGCAGCGCCGGTCGCCGCCGCGGTCGCCGCGGCCACCACGGCAGGCTGGTCCACCGTGACGACGGGCTCACCCGTGGCAGCGGCCGAGGCAGCGCCGGCCAGCGTGGATAACGTGGCCGCGCACAGAACGGCGGCGCTGAGCGCCGCAAGACGGCGTGACGCGTTCAGGTTCATACGGTTTCCCCCCCGGGAAAAAGGTCTGCGTACGGCACGGCAAGGAGCGGCCGTACGGATATCAGCAATGCTTGCGGGCAACGGCCTCCCGCTGGCCCGCCCCTCCTGGGGACGACCCCCTCCCTTTCTCTTTCGCCGCATGAGCGTTCACGACGCCCCCTGGGCTGGAACGGCTCCCCCTGAGCCGTACACATCGTTAGACAGCCCGTGAACGGATTGGTTGGGAGCGGATCCAGCCAACGTGTCAGCAAGGCGGGCATGGCTGCGCACAAGAGCCGGGCCCGGCTCTTGGGGCAGTCCGGGCCCGGACCGGGCTGGGCCGACAAGTTGTCGCCGGGGCGGCGCGTGGAACGCGACACGCAGAGGAGGCCCTGGTGAACGGTCGAGACGACCAGCGTCACGCGGGGGAGGCCGGGTATCCGGTTCAGTGTGAGGTGGATACGAGGAGCGGGAATCGCCGTCGGCATGTACGCCATCGCGGTGCTGGGCTGGCATTTCGGCGGCCGCACCGGCCACGGCCATCCCTGGGGGCAGTCGTGGCTCGCCGGGCTCGCCCTGGCCGCCGCTGTAGGGCTGTGGACGCTCACCCAACGCCAGTGGCGCAGACACCGCGCACGCCGGCCCCGCCCGGACACCCCCGCACCATCCGGCGCACCCCGGCGTCAGTAGACCCGCGACAAAGGGGCGAAGCGCGCGCGAGGTTCCACCGCGGTGCCTGAGCCGGGCCCCCGGCGGCGCCCGCCGTACACGCGCCACCGGCACGGAATGGCAGCACTCGGACACCGCGGTACAGCCGAAGCGCCAGTACCGCCCTCGCCGGCCGGCGCGCTCGCGCCTGCTGGTCGCCCTCGCCGACGGCGCACCGTCACCGCGCGGCTTTTGAGCTCCGCGGGGCGCTCGTCGGCCGGGCGTCCGACCCCCGTTCGACTCCCGTTCGGCTCCCGGTAACATGTTCGAACTCACGGGGATCGCCCTCTTCGGCCGGCCTTCGCCGGGGGAAGTGTGCCATCCGGCACGACGAGCGCTGTGGCCGATACCCGACAGATCAACCGAAAATTGATACCTGAGACATCGCGGGCGTTTTCGCGAACAAGCAGCAGAACCATGTTCACCGCGTGGCGCCGGCCACAAGCGGTGCTGTGGGGCACGGCAGGCGCGGCGATCCTCGGATTCCTCGTCTCGCTGGAGTTCGCCGCGCGCCACTACGGTCTGCCAGGACCGGTCACCAACCAGGCGCGGGAGGTGGTGTTCGCCCCCACCTCGGGGCCACTGCTGTACGCCGGGCTGGCGCTGATGACGGTGGTGCTCACCTGGCGGCAGCGGTTCATCGCGGTCGGCGCGGCGATCGGCATCGACGTCGTCTTCTGCCTGGTGCGGTGGGCGGCAGGCGGCGGGGTCCACTTCGGCAACGGCGCCCTGGGGGTGATCCTGGGCTGCGCGGTCATCGCCGTCACGCGCCGCACCGGCCAGGAGCGCGCCCTGTTGCTGAAGGGTGTCGGTCTCGGCCTGCTGCTGGTGACCGGCCACAAGACCGGCGACACCTGGTTGCTCATCACGTCGAAGACCCGCCCGATGGTCTTCGACCAGTACGTGGCGACCGCAGATCACGCGCTGGGCAACCCGTCGTGGCTGGTGGGCCGGATCGTCGAGGCCACCGGTCCGGTAGGTGCCCACGTCCTGCACGGCGTCTACGGCCAGCTCCCGCTGGCAGCGGCCATCGTCGCGCTGTACCAGCTGCGCAACGTGTCGGTGGAGCGCCGCTTCCCGGGCCACCATCTGGTGCGTACGTTCCTGGTCATCGGCCTGCTCGGGCCGGCCGTCTACATGATCTTCCCGGTGGTCGGCCCGGTCTTCGCCTTCAGCGCCGACGGCGGCCACTGGGCGGTGGCCCATCTGTGGCCGGACACGCCGACGCCGATCGGGACCCCGCACCCGATGGCGTTCGACGGGATCACCCCGCGCAACTGCATGCCCAGCCTGCACACGGCGTGGGCGACCACGATCTTCATCCACTCGCGCAAGGGTCCGCGGGCCCTGCGGTTCGCCGGCGCGTTCTGGCTGGTCGCGACGCTCTGCGCGACGCTGGGATTCGGTTACCACTACGGCGCGGACCTCGTCGCCGGTGCGGTGTTCGCCCTCACCGTCGAGACGGCGATGCGCGCGCTCGCCCGCGGTTGGGACGGGTCGGCGTCGCGGCTGGTCGCCCACGGTGCGACGGTCTTCGTCGCGCTGCTGGTGTCCTACCGTTACCTGCCGGTGGAGATGGCCACGCATCCGCGGGTTTTCGGACCGCTTCTCGTCCTGGCGCTGGCCTTGGTGGTCCTCCACTACGTGCGGACCACGGGGCGCTGGGACCCGCAGCCCGCGACGGAGCCGCCACCGGCGCCGCGACCGGCGGCGCAGCAGCCCGAACTGGTCTGAGCCTGGCGCTGCCGGGTCGTCCCGACCCGGCGGGACATCCGGGGAGCGACCCGTCGCAGCGATTGCTCATGCCGTAGGCCACGCCCCACGGTCGAGGGCCCAGGGGAGATGTGCGCGTTCATCGACGCGGTGCGTCGGAGCGCCCGGGAAGACCTCGGGTGACGCGGGCGAGTAGGCGACATCGTCGGTGCCTGGCTGTCCGCGGCCACCGTGTTCGCGCCCGCCGAAGCTGAGCCCGCTCTCCGAGGCTTGGCGCGCTCCTTGTGGTGAGCGGGCCGGGCGGGTGCCTCGCCGGCGGCCAGGACTCCGCCCACCTCGCAGCGGGCGGCGGGCTCGGCCTGCTGAGCGGGGCACTCCTCGTCTACAGCCGCAGGCTGAAGCAATGCCGCCGCCGGCTGTGACACCTCCCGGCACCCGGCACGGACGAGCCGATCGCGTGCGCCCGCACGCCATGGCGCAATTCCGCCGACAAGCGGAATCGTGTCGCTTCCCGATCCGGCCGGTGGGTACGTTGCGTGTGCCCTCGCGCCCGCCCACGCAGCGGGCGGAGCCCCGCAGCGACATCCCTGCCGAACGGAGACGGAAGTGCTCACCGATCGCATGTCCCGCAGGGCGGTGCTGGCCGCCGTGACAGCCGGACCACGGCGACTCCACCACGGCTCGCCGGTGGGGGATCACCGATCCGGTCCTCGCGGCGACGTTCGCGTACACCCTCGGCGGCGAGAACGAGACCCGGCCGCGTGCGGCGCAGTTCACCGCCTTGGCTGTCGCCGGGTGGACCGGGCACGTGGCCATGACGCCCCGCGCGGCGCAGGCGGCGCTGGCCCCGTCGACATACCGGGACAAGGGTCGCGCGGGCCGACGCCAGCCTGACCGGGCGGCTCGACGCGCAGAGCCTGGAGGAGTCCCAGGCCGAACCGCGCGTACGGCGGGCGATGAGCGCGTGGTCCGGTCCCGATGCACGAAGAACGACGGCTGCACCCTCGCCACCCCGCACCGGGCCGCGAACCCCGCACCCTCGGAAGCCGGCCGGACGGCCGGCCCGGCCGCGGTCAACGCCGCCACCGCCACCACCGACATGGCGTGCACGAAGGAGGCGGCGCTCGTGGCGACCTGGTTCGCGGTCGAATCGGGCATCCGGCGGCGCCGGCTCGCACAGAACCGGTCCCGCCGCGGGACCGGCGCAACCGGCTCACCGCAATGGTCAAGGCGGCCGCCGCCATGACCCCCTGAGGATGCCGGACGGACTCGCACCACCCACCCGGCGCCGGGCCGCCACCACTTGTGGCCGCACCGCAGCCACGCCGGCACCCCGCAACCCCGCAGCCCGTACCCGGTGCTGCCACAGAGCGCCGCGCCACGCCGTGCCGCGGCCACCGTTCCTGCCAGTTCATGCCGACATATCACCATGTGACGCAAGGGAATTGATGAAGACACGTTTCAGGCGCATGCGAATACCGGGGGTTCTCGCCGCTGCGGCGATCCTCGCCGTCCCCCTCGCCACGCAGGCCCACGCAGACCCGCGGAAACTGCCCGACACGCCGGTGCCGTCGCACACGAGACCCGCGCCGAGGACCCCCGCGTCGTCGGCGCTCCCCGCCGCCGAGCGCGACACGATCCTCGGCAGCGGCTGGAAGACCTCCGCCGATCGGGCCGTGACCGCCGCCGCCGACAGCGACGGGCTCCACGTCCTGGTCGCCGACAGCGCGACCGGCTACGCCTGGCGGACGGCCGCCGTCCTGAGCGAGCCGCAACTCCCGGCCGACACCTGGATCGGCAACAGCTGCGTGATGGACCGCCACCACGCGGCCGTCGCCTACGCACCGCGCACCTTCACCAACCATGAGGACACCATGCTCGGCGGCGCGTTCACCGCGATCGTCGACCTGGACGACGGCAGCGTCACCAAACTGCCCTTCACCGCGTCCCTGGCCTACTTCGACCCCAGCTGCAACCCGGCCACGCACACCGCCGCGTTCACCGCCTACCGCGAGGCGAAGAGCCGCCTGGTCACCGTGAACACCGCCGGCGCGACCGTCGCGGACACCGTCGCATCGGGCGAGATCACCTCGGCCGTCCCGGTCCAGGGCGGCCTCGTCGCCGCCGCGGGCAACCGGCTCGTCCGCCTCGACCGGCACGGCGGAGCCACCACCCTCGCCACGTCACGGCACGCCCCCTACGGCATCCACCCGGCGGCCGACGGCACGATCACCTACATGGACCGTGCCGACAGCACCACGGCCGACGTCAAGACCTACCGCCACGGCAGGACGGCCTCCGTCGCCACCGGCGCGGTCACCGCGATGAACCTCCGCCAGGCCGCCGACGGCAAGGTCTTCCTGACCGGCCGGGCCGATCAGCGCAAGGGCTTCGAGGCCAGCGGCATCACCGCGGTGAACGTCTCCCCGGACGCCGACCTCTCGACCGAGGGACGCCTCGCCGTCGACCCGGTCGTCTCCCCGGCCGTGCAGGCCGGCCTGGACCACATCCAGCAGGCGGGCAAGGGCTTCGGCGCCGCCGCGTCCGCGGACGCCGCCGCGGAGCCCGCGCCCGAACAGCAGGACGTGGCCGTCAGCCACGACCTGACCGTCACCGGCACTGCGACGGGTACCGGGAAGCACACCCGGCAGACCGCCGCGGCGCCGCTCTCGACCGCCGGCGGCGCCACCTCGCCGGCGCTGACCGGCGCCGCCGCGCCGCAGCTCACGACGGTGCGGGCGACCGCCGCGACGGCCGCTGCCACCACGATCGAGCACGACCCCGTCGACACCGACCGCTGGTGCTCCGTGCCCCGCAACGACGTCAACACCCAGGCCCTGCAGCCGACCCCCAACCAGGTCGAATGGGCCGTCGACATGGCGGTCCGCGGCGACCTGCGCTCGGGCTACCTTACCCAGGGCGGCTGGCGTTCGCAGATCGGGCTCGGCACCATCGACCCGCAGGGCCTCTTCCCCAAGCCCCCGCTGACCACCGGCGGCGCGATCCCCGCGCAGGTCGAACTGGGCATCCTCGCCCAGGAGTCCAACCTGTGGCAGGCCGAATCCGGCGCGATCCCCGGCCAGATGGGCAATCCGCTGGCAGCCGTCGACGGCTTCTACGGCCACCAGACCGGCGGCTCCCTCGCCGACTACTGGACCATCCACTGGTCGGGGTCCGACTGCGGCTACGGCGTCGGCCAGGTCACGGACGGCATGCGGCTGGCCGGGTACGAGAAGGACGGCGAGACGTCCCGCGACCCCCAGGTCCAGCGGGCCATCGCCATCGACTACGCCACCAACGTCGCCGCCTCGCTCTACATCCTCGCCGACAAGTGGAACGAGGTGCACACCGCCGGCCAGACGGTCACCGTCAACAACGACGACCCGTCCAAGCCGGAGAACTGGTTCACCGCCGTGTGGAACTACAACCTCGGCTTCAACTCCAAGGCCGACGAGGCGGCCAACGGAAACTGGGGCCTGGGCTGGTACAACAACCCGGCCAACCCCGTCTACCCGGCCGGCCGGCTCGCCTTCATGGACACCGACCTCGACCCCGGGGCCGCCAAGGACGCGGCGAAGCCGCAGGACTGGCCGTACGAGGAGAAGGTGATGGGCTGGTCGGCCTGGTCCATCGACACCGGCCACTCCTACGCCACCTCCGGCCGCCAGGACTGGCCCGGCGAGTCCGGCTTCTCCTCCGCCGGCTTCTACCCCGCCTGGTGGAACAGCACCGCGGAACGCTCCGCCATCAAGCCACCGCTGGACACCTTCTGCAACGCCGCGAACAACTGCGACGTCACCGACCTGCCGGACTGCCCGGACGCCGCCTGCTACACGCAGTTCTGGTGGCACGCGCCCAACGCCACCTGGAAGGACGACTGCGCAGACACCTGCGGCCACGAGCATCTCAAGTACGTGACCCTCATCAACGAGCCGGGACGCGGCTCCCGTCTCCAGTACGGCACACCCGTCTGCTCGGGAGCCCCCTCGGGCTCCCAGGTCGTCGAATCGGTGCCGGCCGGCACCAACACCTGGAGCAGCTGCGGGACCACGACCACCGCCGGCTCCTTCCAGTTCACCTTCTACCCCGACCCCAAAGCCACCGGTCCCGGCCTGGGGCAGTACGACGCCAAGGCCGACCTGCACCAGATCGGCGGCGGCTACCAGGGCCACTTCTGGTACGCGCACACCCGTGACAGCGCGCACCTGGGAGGCCCCACCGGGCGCATGACCGTGCTGGGAACGTGGAAGCTGAACGGGCCCGTCGCCGAGAAACAGGCCATGGTCTACGTTCACGTCCCCGACACCGGGGCGCAGACACGCGACGCGATCTACACGGTCAACACCGCCTTCGGCGACGCCAAGGTCCGCTTCGACCAGGGCGCCTACGAGGCCAACAAGTGGATCCCGCTGGGGGCGTACCGCTTCAACGGCAACACCCCCCAGGTCAGCCTCTCCAACTCCAACGGTACCGGCACCGCGGAGGACGACGTCGCGTGGGACGCGGTGGCCTTCGTGCCCGGCGACTACGGCATCAGCGAGGACCGGCCGGTGGACCTGACGCTGCCCGCGCCGGACGAGAGCAGCCCCAACCCCGACCTGCTCGACCAGCCGGCCAGCGACGAGGCGACGGCGCCGCTGAAGGAGACCGCCTACAACCCGGGGGTGGACGGCAGCGTGGTCCCGTACGTCAGCAGCCACGGCGTCGCCCCCTGGTGCGACGACGGCAAGGTCGTCGCGCGGGCCACCCGCACGATCGAGTGCGAGACCCGCGTCGTCCCCTACTACCTGCGCGAGGACGGGGTGACCAAGGCCACCGCGTACTTCCAGTTCCAGCGGACCATCGAGCTGACCGGCACCAACTCCTTCACCGAGCACCTCAGCATCGCCGGCCAGAGCATCCCCCTGGACTTCGCCAAGATCGACCTCGCCATCCACAAGCACCTGTGCGAGTCGCCCTGCACGCCCGTCGAGGCGGGCATGAGCGCCTGGCACGGCATCCCGAGCTGGACGGCCGGCGACACCCACGAGGCGTCCATCACCTCCTCCTACACCTGGGACAACTCCACCACCGGGAAGCAGTACCTCTTCCACCCCGACGTGCAGATCGACGGCGACGAGTACCCCACGGACGGCAGCCTCCAGGCCCAGACGGTCGGCTACCAGTGGAGCGCCAGCACCTCCAGGGCCACCGACCTCGACACCGTGCGCTGCGACACCGTCGTCGACACCGCCGGCGGCTGCGTGTTCCCCAACTACGCCCCGACCTACACCTTCAACGCGGCCAGGTACCCGCAGGCCGCCGCGCACGCCTGGCTCATCCAGAACTACACGCTCTGGACCCCGGGTTCCAAAGCCCTGGAGAGGCCGCTCTACTACCTCACGGCCAGCCAGGCCAGCACGAACCGCAGCCGCATGTGCCCGAGCGGCTGGGCGGCGGCCAACGGCGACCTGAGCGCCCTCGACGGAGCGTCCGACTCGATCCTCAACTGCGACGAGTTCGCCTTCGGCGCCAGCTACAACAGCGGCGGCATGAAGTCGTCCGAAGGCGGCCTCAACCCGGCCATCCCCGACGACAGCACCACCGGAACACCCAGTGGCGCGGCCTGCGTGCAGACCTACGCCACCAAGGTCGGTGACACCATGCACCTGTACAACCTCGACGGCACCGTCCCCACCTGGACCGAGGTGTGCGGCCGCTCGGCGATCTCCGACACCGACAACCAGCAGTCGATGCAGCCCTTCGGCGGATCGGGCGGCTTCAGCAAGAAGATGCGGCTCATCGACAAGGACGCCTACTGGCTCAACGTCGCGATGACGGGCGACTGCGGTGCCTTCCACGTCGGTTCGACCTCCGTCAAGTGCACGATGACGGCGACGAACTGATCCCCGGGAGGCCTGGCGACTGAGAGGTGGGGTGTTCCGGCTGCGTGCGGCAGCCGGGACACCCCACCGCGTTCAGCGCCCTCGGCTCAGTCGAGGCGCCACCGCAGGACCCCGTCCGCGACGGCCGCGCGCCAGTCGCCCCAGCGGCCGAGTTCCAGCGCGTCGGCGAACGATCCCAGCAGGGCGCCCAGCGAGGGGGCGCACTGCTCCGGGTCACCCGCCTCGAAGAACTCCAGCACGGGGAACCCGGCCGCGCCGCCCGAGGCGTCCAGGACGTATCCGTAGTAGGCGCCGTCGAAGTCGTGGACGACCGGAATCCAGCAGGCTCGCCAGTAGTCCTCCGGAGTCTCGCCGAAGGACTGCCACTTGGCCCGCTTCTCGGCCATCTCCGCGCACCCCAACAGCACCCTGCCGGGGGGGAGGACCGCCGAGTCCAGGTGCGGTGCGGCGGCGGTGCGCCCGCTGGGAAGTGTGCGGGTGGTGTCCTTGGCGGTGCTGCCGTTGTTCATGCGCAGCAGGGTCTCGAGCACGTCGGGGACGTCGAAGCCGAGGGCCGCACGCAGGCCGGCGAGGTCCTCGTCCGTCGCCGGTCCGCGCAGGGCCCGCGCACTCGCCGGGGCATGCACCGCGAGCCAGTGCACTGTGCGCCCCCAGGCCACCCGCACGTCTTCCGTGTCGGACACGCGCCACCTCCCGTGTTGTCGTCGAGCGCCCTCGCTGACCGCCGCCGCATCGGCCTACGGTGACAACGCGCAAGGTTCTCCGGCTGGCGACGGCCTCCCGGCAACCGACACCCACCTACCCGGTCGTCTTCGCCGCGTTCTGGAGGGCAGCCTGAAGCTGCTGCTTCACCTTTGCCAGCGCGAGCTGGTTCTGCTCAATCTCATTGCGTTGCAGCGCCGCATCCGCCTGGTACCACACCTGCACCAGCCCCGTCTTCGCCTTGCACGACACGTCCGCCACCGCCTGATCGATCTCAGGGCCTGAGGCAGTCTCGCCGCCTATATGATCGCCCGCAACCAGCGGATTGGCGATCGTGTAGCCGTTCTTCTTCATGCATGCCGACCAGGCACCGATAGCGGCCCGCACCCGAGGCTCGGTCTGCGATCGGTCGAGGCTGTCCTTGTTGAGCCGCTCGACAAGGGTTTGGTCGACGTTCTCCCCGGACTTTCTCGCCGCCTCCCCCAGGCAGCCCCCCTGGGGGATCTCCCTGCCCTTGTAGTTCGGCTTCGCAGTGGGCTCCGCACCTTCGGCGCCGGCTCTTCCGGTGAGTACGGTGTACTCCGCGACCGTCATCCTGAGCGGCGCAGGCGGCTGCCCCGTGTCGTATGCCAGATGGTAGCCAGATGTGCCGGCCTGTGTGAGATCCATGATTCCGTAGCGACGCACCATGTTGGCGGCATCGACGCTCGGCGGCGGGTGGCTCCCGGCCGGCGTCGGCACGTAATGGAACCCATATCGGGCCATGCACTCCGTCGTCATGCGGTGGCTCAGTTGATCGAGGGTCACCTCCTCCGGGTACGTCATCATGTACGGCTCCAGGGGCAGCACCAATCCCTTCGCGAGGTTGCTATCGGGCACCGCGGCGGGCCGGCTGCTGGGCGCCGCCGCGCCGCCGGGACCGTGCGACGCCGCAAGAGGAGGATTTTTCGGACCGGCTCCACGCGGACCTGGCGAGCCGCAAGCGCTCGCGGCCGCAATAACGGCCAGCACGATCACCGCGCCTGCGAGCGATCGTGGATCGGGCCGATGTGGAGCACGAACTTTCCTCGCCATCGCCCTGCTCTCCTCCGTCACCAGGCAAGGGCAGTCCGCCTGTCCCTGTCCCGCAGCAGCTGAAGCCGTCAGCCTCCTGGTAGTCCACGAGTGACTCCGCCCGACTCGCATCACCAGTCGTCAACCCCGGTTGATCTGGCGCCTAGCAGATATGCTCTGCCGACGCATTCTCGTTCTTGAGCGTCGAGTTCAGATTGGCATTGGTGTTGACTCCGACCGTCTGGTAAGTCCCGGAGTAGTAGCTGTTGTAGTATATGCGCACTTTGCAGGTGGTGCCGTTGTTGACTGAAGCCGCATTGTTCTTGACGGCCAGCCCCGTGCCGTTCGTCCAACCGTCAAGGGGCTCAAAAACGTAGATGTAGTTGTTCACGTCGATCCCCCCATTGTAGGTCGTCGAGTAGCCGGCGAAATTCGGAATGTCCTTCGCGAACGGAAAGGCCGCGCCCTCCTCATTCGAGTTGTAGCGCATGGTGGTGCCGTAGTAGACACAGTCCTGCGTCGAGAGACCGTCGCATTCATCGGACAAGTAGTACGTGTGGACACCGGACGCTTCGGCTCGTGGTGCAATGGCGAAACTGCCCGCGGCGATCGCCATGAGCGAGATCAGTGAAGAGAGTGCACGCCTGGCGTTTCGTGTCGAAATCATTTCCGTCCTTCGGTGAAGTCGGTGAGGTAAGAGTGCGTCCCCCGACCCCACGGGGGCGCGCTGGCGTGATGATCCACCAGAGATCAACACCGCGTCAAGACCCAACTCCACCGCCAAACCTGCTGGTTGGGCGGAGGCCGCGCCGCGTCGGGCGGCTCCCGAGGCGGTCGGAGATTGATTTGCGCAACCTTTACAAAAGGTAAATACAACGCTGATGGGACCGACCTGCCCACCGATCACGGCAAGCGCCGTTTCGGCTAGGCGGAGGCATCCAGGAGCCGGCGCAGGTCCTCTGCCATGCGGAGTGCGGCGGCGCGCCGCTCTCCGCCGGGAAGCGCCCCCCGACCAGGTGCCGAAGGGTGGGAGCGGGCGCCTGCTGTGAAGTCGCCCTGCGCGTCGCCGCACCTGAGCGTGCGGCGGCGCCGGCTGTTGCCGGGTGCCGCCCGGCTCACAGGTGGTCGTGCAGGAACTCCCCGAGTGCGGTCCTGGACATCAGACCGCTCGCCGTCGCCGTCGCCTCGCCCTGATCGATCAGCACGAAGGAGGGCGCGCCGGTGACGCCGAACCGCCGTACCGGGCCGGGACACCTTGCGACGTCGGCCCGCACGACGATCAGCCGGCCCCGGTAGGTGTCCGCCACCTCACTCACCAGGGGGTCCATTTCCTTGCAGGCTGCTGCCGCCTTGGGCCACACCCCGTGGAAGTACGCGAGCACCGGGACGTCCGCCCTCGCCAGGATGAACGCGAACTCGGCGTCTTCCTGCGGTTGATGGACCCTGCTCGCCATGGCGCTCCCCGACGTTCTCTTCGCTGTGAGGCAGTGGCGCCTCCTTGCGGCTCCCGACCGCGGCGGCCCGTACCGCCCGTCAGTGGGCCTTGCGCACCCAGGCGGCCTTGCGGGCCTCCGCGACCTTGCGCGCCTCCGCGGCCTTGCGGGATTCCTTCGGCGGCCGGCCCGCGCGGCCGCCGAGACCCCGGAACGCCGCGTTGCCGGTCTTCGCCCTGTCCTGCACCGGCGGGCGCTTCGCGCCGGTGATGCTGGTCAGCCTCTCGTCGCCGGAGCGCACCTGGGTGACCGTGGGGCGTATCCCGGCGCCCGACATCATCCGGTTCACGTCCCGGCGCTGGCTGGGCGTGACCAGGGTGACCACGCTGCCGGACTCCCCGGCCCGCGCGGTGCGCCCGCTGCGGTGGACGTAGTCCTTGGGGTCGGAGGGCGGATCCACGTTGACGACGAGGTCCAGGTGCTCGATGTGGATGCCACGGGCGGCGACGTTGGTGGCCACCAGCACCGTGATCTCCCCGTCCTTGAACCGGGCCAGCGTGTGGGTGCGCTGCGGCTGCGACTTCCCGCTGTGCAGAGCGCCCGCGCGGATACCGCTGTCCCGCAGGTGGCGGGTGAACTGGTCCACACCGTGCTTGGTGTCCAGGAACATCAGCACCCGCCCGTCCCGGGCCGCGATCTCGGTGGCCGTCGCGTACCTGTCGGCGGGATGGACGTTCAGCACGTGGTGCTCCATCGTCGTGACCGAACCCTCCGCCCGATCGACCGCGGCGAACACCGGCTCACTCAGATAGTGCCTGGTCAGCTGATCGACATTGCGGTCGAGCGTCGCGGAGAACAGCATCCGCTGCCCGCCGGGCGGTATCCGGTCCAAGACCTCCGAGACCTGCGGCAGGAAACCCATGTCGCACATCTGGTCCGCCTCGTCCAGCACGGTGATCCGCACCCGGTCCAGGCGGCAGTCCCCTCGGGCGACGAGGTCGGCCAGCCGCCCCGGCGTCGCGACCACGACCTCGGCACCCGCCCGGAGCGCCGCCACCTGCCGGTTGATCGCCAGCCCGCCGACCACGGTCGTCGAGCGGAGACCGAGCGCCTGCGCGTAGGGGGCCAGCGCCTCGCTGACCTGCTGCGCGAGTTCCCTCGTCGGCACCAGGACCACCGCGAGCGGGTACCTGGGTTCGGCCCGCCGGCCCGCCGTGCGGGCGAGCAGCGGGAGCCCGAAGGCGAGGGTCTTCCCCGAACCGGTCCGCGCGCGGCCGAGGACGTCCCGGCCGGCCAGCGCGCTCGGCATGACGGCCGCCTGGATCGGGAAGGGCTCCCGCACCTCGAGCCCTGCCAGCACCCCCGTCAGCTCGACCGGCAGGTCGAGGTCCGCGAAGGACGTCGCCGGCGGGAGGGCAGGCACCACCGGCCCCGGCACCGAGAGCTCACCCCGCAGGGTCCCCGCACGGTCGGAGCGGCCGGAGGCCGGCTGCTTCGCGCTCATGGTGGTCCTTCCTCGGTGGGGCGCCCTGAACGGACCGGGGCCCGTACCTTGTCCGGCACGGGCCCAGGCTGTCTGCGAGCGTGACCCGACTCTACCAGCGCGGACCTCGCGTCGGCCGTCCCGCGGCCCGGCCGGGCACCGGCCCGACGTCGCGCGCGCGAGGGGGCTTTCCCTGGCAACCCCGCGGTGGAACGTCCTGCCGACGCGGTTCCCGCCGGTCCTCGGCGGCGGCCGTCTGCCCCGGAACGGCAACCGTGATCGCGTCGGAGGGGAGGATTTCCCCGGTGGTCGGTGAGAGTTACCTCCGCCTCGGACACCGAAAAATCTGTGGTGGCGGAAGCAGACATTGGGCACTGGCGTGGTTATGGTTTCTCTTGTAGCCGAGATCAGCAGGGCCCGGCAGACACGAACTGCCGGGCAGTGGTATCCGCAGTTCGCAGTGCAGCAGGACGGTGCGGTGGTGGAGCTTCGAAGCCAGAGCGGTTGCCTGACGGCGACGGGGCTGACGACCGGACCGGGTGGCCCGCGGTGATCAGGGGCCGCCACGAGCAGGACCGCAGTTGAGGCAAGTGAGTTGATCCAGAGGGAAGAACGGAGGAGCCGAAGCATCATCGGGATCGCCCGGGCGGATGACGAGGGCCCGGGTACCGCAGGACATCGTGAGTGAGGTGGTCTCCGGTCGAGCAACCGCGATCCCCGCGCACGCCGATACACCCCCTTTCGGCGGTGCGGACTCAGTAGGCCGGTGCAGAATGAGGGCCGGCAGATGGTGTAGCAGTTCCTTCGGGGCCCTGGCGCCAGTACGGCGCCAGGGCCCCTCCACGCGTGTTCCACAGAGAGGCGAGATGACAGCGGACGACTCGTACAGCCGGATCGATGACGACGACTACCCCGCGTACACCATGGGCCGGGCCGCCGAGATGCTCGGCACCACCCAGGGCTTCCTGCGCGCGATCGGCGAAGCACGCCTGATCACCCCGCTGCGCTCCGCCGGCGGGCACCGCCGCTACTCCCGCTACCAGCTGCGCATTGCCGCCCGCGCCCGCGAACTCGTCGACCAGGGCACCCCCGTCGAAGCCGCCTGCCGCATCGTCATCCTCGAAGACCAACTCCAGGAAGCCCAACGCATCAACGCCGAATACCGCCGCAACGCATCCCCGCCCACGGAAGGCGACTGACCCGGCCCGGCGGCCGGCACGTGAACGGTGACGCGGTCCCGGCGCTGGTGCTGTTCGGACCCGCGCGCTGTACCCCCGCGGCACCTGGCGCCCGCACAGGGAGGCCGTCCTGCGCCGGCTGGACCACGCGAACACCTTCCTGTTCCGCGCCGGCACGTACACGCCCCTGGCGGGCCTTCGCGCGCGTCTGCGGCATTCCGACATGCGATACGGACGCCTTCACCTGCTGCATGACCGGTTCAGAACGGGGAAAGCGCGCGGTCGGAGGTAATAATCATGGGACCGTTGCTCATTGTTCTTCTGCTCGCGCTCCTTCTGTTCGGCGCGGGATTCGCACTCCACCTTCTGTGGTGGATCGCCGTGGTCGTCATCGTTCTGTGGGCGCTCGGCTTCGTCATGCGGGGAACGCACTCCAGCGGCGGCAGGAACCGCTGGTACCGCTGGTAGAACGACAGGCAGCAGTGTGGGGGGGGGCCAAAACCCCGGGG
>NZ_JAZEWV010000056.1:0-26941 GCF_036353415.1 Actinacidiphila polyblastidii | reverse complement strand
CCCTGCGGGGCCGCCGCCCGCTCCTGTCTCCGCCCCGCTTGCCGACGACCCCGCCGGTCCGGGCGCGCAACAACCAGCACAGCGAACCACTTCCGGGGCTCCGCCCCAGACCCCGGCCCTCCCTCTGAGGGGCAGGGGGACGACTTGCGGGTGCGGCTTCGTCGTGGTGTGGGGTCGCGGGTCGCGGGAGGGGTCCCTCGCCGCCCGGTCACCGGAGGCGTACCAGGAACCCCCGGGGGCCGCCAAGGCCGAGCGCACGCGTCACGGTGTGAGCCTTGGCGGCCCCCGGGGAACCCTGGCACGGCGAAGCTGCCCGACCGACGAGGGACCCCTCCCGCTCAGGCCCCGATTCTGCCGGAGTTCCGGCGCGCCAGGTGGTGGGGTAGCCCCTGTGGGTGGGGGTCTGCCGGATCGTCCCCGGGTGATGTGCCGGCCGGGCGTACCGTGGAGTGGGAGGTGGTGAGTTGATGATTACGGAGCTGGCCGACAACGTCCGCAAGTACCGGCGTCGCGCGGGGATGAGCCAGGAGGAACTGGCCCATGCCGCAGGCGTATCGCCGGGCACGGTTCGCAAGGCCGAGCAGGGCGGCACTCTCCGCATGGAAACCCTGCACACGCTCGCCCGAGCGCTTGGGGTGACCACCGCCGCGTTGATGGCGTCCGATGCCCCGGAGCCCGTCGGGCAGACCGAGGAGCCGAACCGCGTCAATCTGATCCAGCTCCGCGCCGCCCTCACCCCAGCCGTCGGACTTGCGGACCAGGACGCCGAAGCCGTGGGCGAGGAACCGAACCTGCGCACCTTCCGGCGGACGCTGCAAGACGCACGGGTGCTGTACTTCGCCGACAGCTACAAGAGCGTCGCCGCCCAACTGCCGGTCCTGCTGCGTGATGCCGCACAGGCCGTTGCCTACTACGACGGCGGGGACGAGCACCGACAGGCACTGCTCGCCCGCGCCGAGGCGCTGCGTCTGGCCGGCACCTACCTCACCCAGGTACGGCAGTACGACATCGCGTACGCCGCTGTGCGCGGCGCCATCATGGATGCCCGTCAGGCCGGAGACATGCTTGCGGCGGGCTCCGGTGTCGGCTGCATGTGCTGGCTGCTGGTGCGCCAGGGCCGCTTGGACGAGGCGGAACAGGTCGCTGCCCGGAGCATGGACGCGGTGGAGCCGAAGATCACCGGCGCCGAGCCGGACCACTACGCGGTGTGGGGCGGCCTGGCTATGGAGGCCGCCGCCGCAGCCGTGAGGAACAACCGTCCCGACGAGGCGAAGGCGTACCGTCAGGCCGCCCGGGTCGCGGCAACCGCTGTCGGGACAGCGCATCGCAATGTTTCCCGGCACTGGTCCGTCTTCGGGCCGGTCACCGTCGCGGTCAAGGCACTCGAAGACTCCCTGGTTATCGGCGACGCCCGCGCGGTGGTGCGCAAGGCAGGCGAGCAGGAGGAGTTGTCGCCCAAGGCGTGGAAGCGCTTGGGCAGGCCCAGCACCAACGACGGGAACCGCTTCACCCTCGATGTGGCGCGCGCCCACACCCGGACCGGCGACCTGTCCGCCGCCATGGACGAGTTGACCCGTGCCAGGGAAGCCGCCCCGCAGTGGCTGCGGCACCAGAACGGGGCCGCCGAGACCATGCAGGAGATCCTGGGCAAGCGCAAGCGCACCCTCACGACGGAGATGCGCGAAATGGCTGACTACCTGGGCGTAGTCGGGTAGCTGCCACACAGCGTGGCAGTTCGTGAACCAAGAGTCGCGAACTGTCATGACTCCTGGCTGGGGTGACGATCAGTCAGTGCCTACGGTCGGTGTGTCCACCATCAGTGACCCAGGCCGGGGGTGCCCAGTGAGCCAGCCCAGGAGCGATGCCGACCGCATGCGTCGCAGAGAGCTGTACGACGCCGCGTCGGGCGGGGGAGGTCCCCGCTTACTGCCGTGGACCAGCCCGGAGGGGAAGCCCTGCTACCTGAGCACCGACGGCCGGGGCTACCTCTCCACCCTCGCCGACAGCATCGAGACGGTACAGCTCAGCATGGGCCAGGAACTGCTGGAGTACGCCCGCGACGCCACGGCACCTGGCGCGAAATCCCGGTCGGCGACCGAATACCGCTGGCTGGCCCGCCGGTTGACAGAAGCCCTGACGGACGCGCTCAGGGTCGCGGACTCGCGCGGACAGCGCATCCCGGATCAGGAAGTGGTGACCGAGGATGCCTGACTCTCCGAACGCCGGCGCACCAGTACGCGATGCCTCTCGGGGGCGCTACCGCTTCCGCGAGTACCGCGTGACCACCGTCCCCGACCCTCTGGCGATGCCGACCATGGAGGCGGTCTGCGTCACCGGCGAGGAGCGCAGCTGCGGGGCCACGTCAGGCACGCTGCACACCTCGGACGAGCTGACCCGTTGGATCGCCGGACACTGCGCCCAGAGCGGCCACGAACTGTATGAGCAGACCGTCCGCGCCCTCGTCCGTGCCGAGCCTGGCGCATGGCAGTGAAGTCCCCGAGGGTGACACCACGCCAGCGGCAACGCGACCGCGCGGCCCGAGCCCTTGACGGCAGTAGTGACGGCAACACCCACGGATTCCCCCGCACAACCACGGACATCAGCGGAACCCGAAACAGGCGCTGACCTGCAAAGAAGCAGGTAGAAGGTGTCCGCGTAGCACACGTACTATGTGCTGGCAGGGACCACGCCGGTCCTGGTGCATAATTGCAACGGAGCCCGTTTCTCGGTCGATAGCCAAGGGACTGTGACTGACCATGTCGAGGGTGATCCTAATATTCTCGACAAGAATCCTCTCGATGTCACGAGGTACACGGACAAAGTGCAGGCCCAGATTGAAAGCGGGGACAATCATGGCTTCCCTGCATCTATCGACAGCCTGCCAACGATGTCGGACACGTCCATTGTGAGAGGTGGCGATGGCATCCCGAGAATGCATGTGAAGTTGCCTGGACTGATTAATGGAACCCGAGGAACATTCCATTGGATCATTGAACAGGATGGCTCTATTAATCACCGATTCTTTGACCCCCGGATGAGGTAATGGCTTCAAGGAAGCAAGAAGAATTGCTAGAGACGGTGCCAGAGTTGCTCCGGGGCTGTGCTGTCGATCTGAGCAGCGAAGGTTCGGCTGAGTACGCGTTCCCGATCTCGCGGGCACAGGATGTGTTCGATGCTCTGACTTCGTCTGGGGTCATCGTTCTCGGCGGTGATCTATGGGAAGCCGTTTCCGATGGCTTTTCCTCATGTCACGAAAGCTGGTTCAGTGGGCAGGGGGGCGGCGGGGGAGCAAGAGAGAGTTGGCGTCAATTCTCTGATCGATTTGCCGGTGGCGATGGCTATTATGTGACGTTTATTGCCTAATGTTGGACAAAGTCAGGGTAATGCGCTCGCGCATTACAAGGAATGCGCGAATGTCGACCTGAGGGTGACGCGTATGCGCATTTCGGAGTGAGTCACTCATGAGTGGATCCAACAGTCGCGTCAGGCTCCCCAGTGGTCTCGTGATTCCGGCGGGACCACTGAGGGGGCCGACGGCAGTAGTTGACGGCAACGTCAACGGACCGGCGCTGCGCAAGGCGGTCGTTCGTCGCCGAGTCGTCACCGTCATTGGGCTTGGTGGCAACCTCGGAGGGCTTGCCGAGGGCGCGGCCGAGGAGGCTGATGGCGTCGCACTGGGAGGCGGCAAACACGCGCAGACCGTCGAGGTGGCGCTGATGCGTGCGCTGGTCAAGCACTGATCGGGTCTGGCGCTTGGCGTTCGCGGGTGCCCCGTGGCTTAGCTGTTCAGAGTATCTTTACCGGTTCAAGGCGGCCCGCTGTCGCGGGCCGCGCGCGCTCTGGCCCGGCGGGGCCGCCGCCCGCTCCTGTCTCCGCCCCGCTCAGCGGCACCCCCGCCCGTCCGGGCGCGCAACACCAGCGAGAGCGGCCGTGGTCAACAAGGTTCTGCCTCAACCGAGGCCCTCCCTCCGAGGGAAATGCAGGGTGCCTGGGAAAATTATGGTGCTTCCTGGTCGGAACTCTTTCTGAGTGTGGCCGCGAAGCGATGGCCTAAGACCGTGTCCTACGTGGTGAGGCGGATGAGTCGTTTGTAGCAGCAGAGGGCAGCAGCGAGACCGAGGAAGGCCAGGTAGTTGCGGGGGTGGCGTTCGTAGCGGTGGTTGAGGCGGCGGTAGCCGGTCAGCCAGGACATGGTGCGTTCGATGACCCAACGTCGCCGCCCTAACCGTTCACTGGACTCGACTCCCTTGCGGGCGATTCGGACGCCGATGCGCTTGCCCCGTAGCCATCTCCGCAGGTGGGAGACGTCGTACGCCTTGTCGGCATGCAGGCGCTGGGGCTTGAAGTGTCGGCCGCGGTGGGGGTCGTGTCTCGTTTGGTGGCCTTCGACCATAGGCTTCAGGGCTTGGCTGTCATGGACGTTGGCCGCGGAGACGCCGACGACGAGGGGCAGGCCGTTCGCGTCCGACAGGACGTGCATTTTGGAGCCCGACTTGCCCCGGTCCACGGGGCTCGGACCTGTGAGTTCGCCCCTTTTTTAGCCCTGACGTGGGCGGAGTCCAGGACGGCGCGGGACAGGTCGAGCAGGCCTTCGCCGTGGAGCCGGTGCAGGATCGCTTCGTGCAGCCGGCCCCACACACCGGCTCTGGACCAGATCAGGAATCTACGGTGCGCGGTCGACTTCGATATTCCGAAGCACGGCGGCAGCGCTCGCCACGCGCACCCGCTGACCAGGACATAGATGATCGCCGCGAACAGCGTCTCATCAGGCGTGTCCGGCGTCCCGCCGCCCTGCGCCCGCACCCTGGACGGCGGGATCAGCGGCTCCGCGATCTCCCACAACCCGTCCGGAACAATCCAACTCCACGTACCACGCCCCATGTTCAGTTGAACGACTCACCGCCACGCAGGACACGGTCTAAGACGGCGTTTCTTATGGCGTGAGCGGTCGTTGGTCAGTGCATCGTGGCCTTGGTCCAGCGGCTGGTGCCGGACGAGTTGTGGGAGCTGTTTGGGCGAGTGGTGCCTCCCACGGAGGTCGTACGTCCGCAGGGTGGGGGTTGGCGACGAGCAGGTGACCGCGAGGCGTTGGCGGCGATCATCTTCGTGGCGACGTCGGGTTGTACGTGGCGGCAACTCCCGCCGGTCTTCGGCCCTGCATGGCCCACGGTCTACCGGCGCTTTGCGCAGTGGAGCCGGGACCGGGTCTGGGCCAGGCTGCATCGTGTCATCCTCGACGAACTCGGTGCCCGCGGTGAGCTGGACTGGTCCCGATGCGCGATCGACTCCGTAAGCCTCAGGGCCACAAAAGGGGGCCTCTGACGGGACCGAATCCGACCGATCGCGGCAAACTCGGATCGAAGATTCACCTGATCACCGACCGCAACGGATTGCCCCTGTCGCTCGGGATCTCAGGCGCCAACCTGCATGACAGCCAGGGTCTGCAGCCGTTCGTTCGCGGCATCCCGCCCATCCGCTCCCATCGCGGGCCGCGTCGCAGGCGGCCTGGAAAGCTGCACGGTGACAAGGGATACGACTACGACCACCTGCGCCGATGGCTCCGCACCCGCGGCATACGCCACCGCATTGCTCGTAAGGGCATCGAGTCCTCCCAGCGGCTCGGCCGCCACCACTGGGTGGTTGAGAGAAGCGTCTCCTGGCTGGCCGGCTGCCGTCGGCTTCACCGCCGCTACGAACGCAAAGCCGAGCACTTCCTCGCCTTCGTGGGCATCGCGGCGTTACTCATCAACTACCGGCGCCTGGCTCGCTGAGCGGTGTCGTCCAGTGCCGTGAGTAGTAGAGATTGTCCAGCTCGTCAACGAAGCGGCGCAGTTCGGAGCGTCGTTGTCGAGACATGCCACGGATCACGGCTTCCAAGAAGTAGCGAGCCTCGAAGGGACTGCCACAGCACTCCCAGATGTCGCAGTTGGACTCATCGTCCTGAGCCCAAAATCGTCGGTTCGGATTGCGTACGAACCGGCTCCAGACAATCGCTGCTGTGTACGTGGCACCCGGCCACAGGTACTTACGGCTGAGTTCGATCCTGACGACCTCAGCTGTGGCCATCGAGGACAAGCCCGGGAAAACGGGTCGCGGGATCGACGGCTGGCGCCGAAGTCGATGCTCGGCACGTAGACGCCCAGGCCGCCTACGCGGCACGAGCCTTTCGGTTGATGTCCATGGCCCAAATGCTCCCACATACCCCTGCCAGGAGGAACCCGAGCTGCAGCCCACCATAAGAAACGGCGTCTTACCCTGGCTCACAGGGGGGTGTCATGGAGTTGATACCAGCTAGACGTCATCGGTGGGGACCGAAGCATTCGCTGGAGATCGCAGCGAGTCGTTGCCAGTGGAACATGGTCACGAACACGTCGCCATTGGCCATACCGGTGGCAAGGAGGTCGGATTCGCGATCCCCTTCCAGCAGCCTGGCGGGGCGAGCATCGCCGTCACCTGGGACGCCCCCGGCGCGACGCCCGCTTTGCCGGAAGCCTCGGCGCAGATCGCGTCCGGCGTCACGCCTGGCCCGACGGGCGAGGAGAGGTGGTCCGTCACCGCATACGTCGGCCCGTACGGCCAGTGCATCGTCCAATCGGCGGGCCAGGGCGGCGCGGTGTCACGGTGCGTCAGTCGCGACGCGAAGCCGCCCGCGTCACTGTCGTTTACGCACGCCAAGGCGAACGGCATGCCGTACTGGCTGCAATCGGAGATCGACACGTCCGTGGATCACCTGGACGTCGCCTACTCCGACGGCTCCACCAAGCACCTCACCCCGACCCGCGTCGCGGGCCACGCCTTCGTCGGACTTGTCGTTCCGGTCGGCCTGGAAGTGGAGAGCGTGACCACGTTCGACAGCTCCGGCCGGCAGCTCGGCGTCGACACCGGCGACCCCAGCCCCGCCAAGTAGCCAGCGCGGTAGCCGCGTGCGGCCGCCCCCAACCCGAGCGCGGCTGTCGTGCCGGCGAGAGTGGTCAGGGCACGACGATGGGGAAGTCGGGGTCGAAGTCGTCCAGGAGCCCGGCGAGCGTGTGCAGGACGGTGGGGTCGCCGTCGAGGGTGATCGCACCGCTGCGGGCGAGCTGCTCTGCGGTGGCGGGTGCGAGCAGGGCGCCGACCAGGGCGGCCTTGGGGCCGGTGACGGTGAGCTGGGTGCGGTCGGATGCTCCGCGGCGGGCGTTCAGGACGCCGTTGGCGATCCACATCGTCCACGTCTGGCCGGTGTCGGTGAAGTGCAGGTCGATTCGCAGGTCCGCAGTCGCGGCCAGGTCACCGATCAGGTGGACAGCGGCGTAGTCGAAGAGGATGTCGACGGGCATCGCCAGGACGGTGTCCGGGCTGGCGGTGGCGAAGGTCGCAGCCTGGACGCCCTCGCGCAGCTCCTTGGCGGCGGTCAGGTAGATGCCGCGCCACTGCGGTCCCTCGGCCTGGTAGCCCAGCTGCTCATAGGCGTCGGCCTGCAGCTCGCGGGCTGCCTGGTGGTCGGGCTGGGCGAAGACCAGGGTGTGCAGGATCTGCGCGGCCCAGCGGTAGTCACCGGCCTCGATCGACCGCTTCCCCTCGGCCAGGACCTGGTCGGCTCCGATGAGGTCCACGAAGCGGCGCGCGGTCTCCACCGGCGGGTGGGGGTGCAGGGAGACGGGGTCGCCGTCCCACATGCCCAGCTCCTTGGTGAACACCGCGCGCACGTCGTGGTGCAGGGTGCCGTGGTAGCCGCGGTTGAACCACTTGCGGCCCAGCGACTGGGGCAGTTCGATCTCCTCGGCCGCCTCCAGCGGGGTGTAGCCCTTGTTCGCCAGACGCAGGGCTTGGTCGTGGATGTACTTGTAGGTGTCGCGCTGGGACTCCAGGAACCCGGTGACCTCCTGGTTGCCCCACACGGGCCAGGTGTGCGGGCCGTAGTGGACCGCTGCGTCGTCGCCCCAGCGCTCCAGGGTCTCATCGAGGTAGCGGGCGAAGTTGCGGGCGTCGCGGGTGCGGGCCCCGCGCAGTGTCTGGATGTTGTGCAGCGAGTGGTTGGCGTTCTCCGCGCAGGTCAGCGCCGCCAGCTGCGGGATCCAGATGTGCATCTCCTCGGGCGCCTCGGTGTCGGGCGCGTAGAGGAACTCGAACTCCAGGCCGCCCAGGTCCCGCTTGGTCCCGGTCTTGGTGATCGGGTCGGTCGGGGAGAGGTAGGAGATGGTCACACCCGGCAGCGAGGCGATCCCGATGCCGCAGGTGACGCAGCCGCCCGGGCCCTGGTCCAGCAGGCTGTTGAAGGCGTAGGAGGCGCGGCGGGTCATGGCGTTGCCCGCGATGACGTTCTCGCCGATCGCGTGCTTGTCGAAGGACGCGATCGTGCCCGGCGCGATGATCGGGACCTTCCCGGAGGCGACGTCCTCTGCGGAGACGATCCCCTTGACGCCGCCGTAGTGGTCGATGTGGGTGTGGGTGTAGATGACGGCGGCCACCGGCTTGTCGCTGACGTGCTCGCGGATCATGGCCATGCCCTGGGTGGCGGCCTCCACGTTGGCCGTGCAGTCCACCACCACCAGGCCGCTCTCGCCCTCGACGACGGTCAGGTTGGCGATGTCGTTGTTGCGCACCTGGTACAGGCCGTCGACGACCTTGTACAGGCCGCCGCGCCTGATCAGCTGCGACTGCCGCCACAGGCTCGGATGGACGGTGTCGGGTGCCGGGGCGTCGTCGGCGATGTAGTCGAACCGGGAGGCATCGAAGATGACCCGCCCGTCGTCGGCGCGCAGCGGTTCCGGCAGCGGTGCGATCAGGCCGCGGTCGGCGTTGACGAAGTCCTGCCGGTCGCCCATCTCGTAGCCGGCCGCCGCCTGCCGGTTCGCGGCGGCGGTGGCGGCGGTGGCGTCCTTGGGGCTGTACGGCATGGCAGGCGGCCTCTCTGTCCCGGGCGTCGCGGCCGTCCGCGACCAGGGCCTGCGGCTGCGAACCTCTCCTCGTACCTGCCCCACACGCTGACCCGGCCTCGTCCGGGCGGCAAGACGACGCGACCGATCGGGTGACAGGGCCGGTCCGCGCGCCGCGGCGGGGCCGGCCCGGTCGGAAGACTGCGTCGACCCCGGCAAGGTCGGGCAGCGGGTCTGGGTTTGCAGCGCCCAGTCCTACCGGCCTTCTGCACCGCCGCACAGATTCACCGTCGTCTGCGAGCGCCTGGCCGTGCTGTGCACGGCGTGCTGGGCGGCTTCGGCTCCCTGGCCGCACAACTCGTCCACCGGGGCGGCGCCACCGTGCTGGGCACCGTCCGCCACAGCGAGGAACTCGGCCAGGTCAACCCACGCCGGATTCCGCAGAAGCCATATGCACGGAGAATCCCGAACTGAGGGTTCTCACTCGACCTGGCAGCACCGCAGCTCGGTACAAGATCCACAGACGAGCCCGACGCGACGGGACAAATCCAGACGGCCTCCACCAGCGTCTCGGGCCCGGGACCGGCCGGGCCGGAGACGCGGTCACGCCTTCCACGGGTAGGAGCTCCTCACCTCCACCAGGATCCGAACATCGTCCAGCGCTCGTAGTCGCCCTTGAGCGCGGGGGGGCGACTGATCTCATGAGCGGCCCGCCAGCCCGTCTTCCGAAACGATGGCCCTTCCCAGCAGCGGAGGGCGGAGTACCGACGACACGCTGATCACGGGCCGAGAACATCATTCGCGCGATGGTCAATAACAGGCCTGACGGACCTCCCGCCCGGTGACAGGCGGAAGAACCAAGCCCGCACCAGCAGCCACTGAGGCGGTTGAAGCAGCGCTCGACTACGTTGCGTTGGCGGTGGATCGGTCGGCCGAATGCCGAAGGTCGGCCTCGTCGACCGCCGCGGTCACCGCGGCAGCCGGGGGTGATCAGCCGGCGGCAGTGGGCTCCGCCGGTCAGAAACGTGCGCGCTGCCCGGCGCTCCACACGTCGTGCTGGATCAGCAGGATCGGCGGCCGCGCGTCGAGGAGCCGGCCCAGGTGGGCGCCGACCAGGTCCGGTCGTCGAAGACCGTGGTGTCGCCGGTGATGAACCGGGTGGCCTCGGCGACCTTCGCGGTGATCTCCGCCCGGCTGCGCACATCCAGGCCCAGGGTGACCCGCAACGACCACCGCGGTGATCACCGCGGACGCAACGAACCCCGGCCGCCGGCTTCCCGCCATAAGCCCCCCCGGCCGCACCACACACCGTCACAGGACGTGGCAGGCGTGCGCCGCCAGGGCAGCGACGGCCGGGTGCGAGTGCACCCGGCCGCCGTGGCCGGACCAGGTGGGCTACAGGAACTCGCTTCGGTAGGCCTCGGCCAGCTCCACCGCGAGGCGGCGGCGCGTTGCGAGTTCGTCCTGCGACAGCTGCGGCGGCGGTGCGTCCTTACCGGCGACGACGTCGCCGATGCGCATGAAGTACTCGTCCTGGCCGGCGGGAGTGCACATGCAGAGCATGCGCGCAGGGGCACCGGAGACGTTGCGGAAGTTGTGGGGTGCGTTGGCCGGGACGTTGATCGTGGATCCGGCGCGGACGGTGCGCTTCTCGCCGCGGAAGGTGAACTCGATCTCGCCTTCGAGGATGGTGAACATCTCCTCGAAGTCGTGCCGGTGGGGCGGCGGTCCGCCGCCGTCGGGGACGCGCATGTCGATCAGGCAGTAACGGCCGTCGGTCTGCTCGCCGGTGATCAACATGGCGTAGGTGTTGCCCACCAGCGAGATGTAGGTCGTGCTCGGGTTGTCGGGGTTCGCCACGGTCAGCGAACGGGACGGGTCGTCGGCGGGGATCATCGTCGTCTCTCCTTCGTGTATGGGGAAGCGAGCGGTCAGGCAGTGGGCGCCACGACGACGACCTTGCCGCTGGGCAGGTTGGCCGCAGCAGCGTCGGCGTGCAGGGCCGACAGCTCGGCCAGCGGAACCCGCTGGGCGACCTCGATGCGCAGCTCGCCGCGATCGGCCAGCTCCACGAGGTGCGCCAGCTGGTGTGCGTCGCTGCGGACGTACAGGTCGATACCGCGTACGTCGCGCTGCTCGTCGCGGGGAGCGGGCATCCACACCGTGGTGTTCACCAGTACACCGCCCGGCTGGATCAGGTCGAGCAGCGACGCCAGCTGCGCCGGCTCGATCGGCGCGAGGTTGAGCACCACGTCGACCGGAGCTGTCGCCGCGTCGACCGCGGTGGTGGTGTGGTCGATGACCTCGTCGGCACCGGCGGCCTTGACCCGGTCGCGGCTGCGGGGGCTTGCCGTGGCGATCACGTACGCGCCTGCGCTCTTGGCCAGTTGCACGGCGTAGCCGCCGACCGCCCCGCCCGCGCCGTTGATCAGCACGCGCTGGCCCGCCGTGAGCTTCGCGTGGTCGAACAGGGCTTGCCACGCGGTGAGTCCGACGGCCGGCAGTGCCGCCGCGTCAGCGAGGGCAACGCTGGTCAGCGCCGGGGCGAGGATGTCGGCCGGGGCCAGGACGTATTCCGCAGCCGCGCCGTCCTCCGCCATCGGCAGCAGCCCGACGACCCGGTCACCGACCTCGAAGCCTTCGACGCCCTCGCCGAGCGCCGCGATCGTTCCGGACACGTCGATGCCCGGGGTGTGCGGGAGCGTCACCGGGATCGGTCCCTGCATGAACCCCGCGCGAATGCTGCCGTCGACCCCGTTGAACGATGTCGCGGCGACCCGGATCAGCACCTGGCCAGAGGCGGGGGCCGGCTGCTCGACGTCCTCGAAGCGCAGGACGCTCGGGTCGCCGTACTGGTGGAAACGCACTGCCTTCATCATGGCGAGCTCTCTTCTCTTCTTCCGAACGTGCTTCGCTTTCGGAGCACATCCCGACCGCAGCATGCTGTGAATCTGAAGCAAACTGGATGGCGAGTGACGGCCTGCTCCGCTTGACCGACCGATCAAGCGTGGCGCGAACCGGGGATCGGATGAAGGACCACCTTGTCCACGGACAACGTGTCCCTGGACAACTCAGTCGGGAGGCACACGGGTCTGTCAGCGAGGAGGATCGCCGAGGCGCTGAAGCCTCTCCTCGCTCGGCGAGCCGGGCTCCGCCATGAAGACCAGCAGATCCTGGCTCTCGTCGGGATCCATGAGCCGCCAGCTGTGCAGCTCCAATTCGCCGAGCTCCGGATGCACGTAGCGCTTGAGCTCGTGATGGTGGGTCACGTCCACCTCGTGCCGACGCCACACCTCGGCGAACTCGGGGCTGACCGCCAGCAGCGCTTCGACGATCTCGCCGGCCGTGCCCGCGGGGTCGGCCGTGTACACCGCCCGCAGATCCACGGTGAAGACCCGCCCGCGAAGGTCATGGTCCTCGGGCGGATAGATGGCACGCTGCGACGGGTCCGTGTACCAGCGGTAGGCCAGGTACCGGGACATCCCGCTGAAACGGGTGTAGTCGCCGAACAACGCAACCGCCCCGCGAGTCTGCAACAACGCCTCGCCGAACTGCGAGAACACGATCGCAGGCGTGTCCGCGAGCCGCTCGACGATGCGCTGCATGGCAGGGCTGACCCGCTCATCCCTCAGCGCACGCCGCGGCGCCGAATGCCCGCCGAGCGCGAACATGTGCTCGCGCTCACCCGGGCTGAGCTTCAATCCCTGCGCGAGGGCCGCGAGCACCTGCTCCGACGGCATCGGACCGCGCTGCTGCTCGATCCGGCTGTAGTAGTCGGCCGACATGCCGGCCAGGACCGCGACCTCCTCCCGGCGCAGCCCGCGGGCCCGACGCCGGGTGCCGCCACGGGGCAGGCCGACGTCCTCCGGCTGCAGCGCCTCGCGGCGCGCCCGGAGAAAATCCGCCAGCAGTGCGCGGTCCATCGCCCCATCCGTCCCTTCAGCTGCTGCGGTTGCGTCCGGCGCGCGGTTTGGCAGAGCGCGGCGGCGCGGCGCGCATACGGGTGCGGACGGGTCCGAGGATGGCGCTGAGCGCAGGGAGGTCCTCACCGGACACGGGATCGAACAGCGGCTGCCGAACCCGGTAGGCATGCTCGGGAAGCACGCGCGCGTACTGAAGAAGCCTGCTGAACTGCGTCGGAGTGAAGTACGCGCCGATTTGCCCCGAGTTCAGACCGGGCGTCGCGTCAATCACCCCGTGATCCTACTTGCTGTGAGTTCGAAGGGCGGATGGGTGTCCATGCCTGCGGCTCGACCGCCAGGTCTCGTACGGTGGCCAGGGCGACTTCCGTCAGCGACGCGCTGCTGGAGCCACTAGCGGCCCCGGCGCAGACGGACCAAGGCGACCGCGGCCGCGCCGACCACGGCTCCGCCCACGGCCCACGGAATGCTCGGACTTCCGTCGTTCAGGCTGTACCCCACGATCGAGGCGACCAGAACGCAGCCGAACCACAGCCAGAAGCCGAACTGACGTGTCTTCATGTCCTCTTCCGTTCTCCGGTGTGCAGGTGCAGGTGTAGGTGCAGGTAGGGCGCCGGGGCCACCCGGGTCGTGCCCGGGTGGCCCCCTGTCTGGCCGGCGGTCAGTGGCCGCCGCGCCGGTGAGTTCCGGTCAGCGGAACCGTAGCTTGCAGTGCGAATTGGTGCAGTACGCTTTCCAGATCGGTTTGTACCGAGCCGGCACCGGACCGTAGACAGCCCCGTAGTAGTCCATGGACATCGCGAACCGTTCCTGGTAACCGCAGACGGGAATGTACTTGAACGCGCAGACCTGTGCCATGCCCGTTCCCTTGTACTGGACGTGGTAGGAGCCGCTGAGGCTCCGGTACACCCCGTGCCAGGAGAAGCTCCAGCCGTAGAAGCCGCCCCCGCAGCAGGTGTCGCCCCAGCCCCAGCCGATGGAAGAGGTGATCTTCCCGCCGCGGTTGATGCAGACCTCGACGTGCATGCCGATGGTGCCGATCTGGAGCGGGACGCTGCCCTCGTACACCTTGTAGCTCTTGCTGTACGTCCGGCAGCCCGCGGTGACCGAACCCGTGGTGTCGGACTTGTTCACCGGGTCCGCGCAGCTGTACTCGTACCCGCTGCAGCTGCCGCCGGCGACCGGGTCCTCGCTCAGGAAACGGCCGCTGAGCGGGGTGTAGAGCCGGGCGCCCATGAGCATGATGCCGCTCGGTGCGTCGGTCGGGCGCTGCTCGCCGCCCAGCCAGCTGTAACGCGCGGGGGCGGTGCCGGTGCGCGGAGCGCCGTACTCGGTGGATTCGGCGTACCAGTCGGGGCCGACCGCAGTCGGGTCGTCGGCCACGGTGGCGACGAGGTTCCCTCGCGGGTCGGTGACCTGGAGGCCGACGCTGCCGTCGGACTTCTGGATCGCACCCAGTCCACCGGACAGGCCCGTGACGTTGCGGGTCCAGCTGCCGTCGGCCTCGCTGATCCAGGTCGGTGAGTCGGAGTTGTCGGAGTAGTGGTTGGTGGTGGTGCCGGGCTGGGCGCCTCCGGTGTCGCTGACCGAGCTGAGTCGCATGGCCGGGTCGAGGGTGAAGGTCCGGGTCTCGACACCCTGGGTGAGGGAGGCCACCATGTCGTTCGCGTAGTAGCCGATCTTCAGGCTCGCGCCGTTGGCCAGATCGGCCGCCGGAGCGGTGAGGGTGCGGCCCAGGGTGTCGTAGCTGTAGCCGGTGTCGGTGATCCGGTCGGCGCTGTCATACGTGTGCGTGGTGACGGTCGGCGTCGTGGCGGTGGTGCAGATGCCGTCGCCGGCGTCCGGGTAGTCGGTCAGCGCGGTCCTGTCGGTGTTCGCGTTGAGGGTGTAGTTGCGGACGTCGCAGCTGGCGGCGGTGGCGTCGTCGTCCTCTGCCCGGGTCAGCCGGCCGGCCGGATCGTAGCCGAACTGCTGCTGGGACTCGGGAGTCGAGGCGGCGACCGTCTGCCCGAACGGCGACGCCGTCTGGGAGAACACCAACGGGTTCGTCCACCCGCTCATGGTGTAGCTGAGCGTCGTGAGCTGGTCGGCGTTGTCGTGCTGTGAGGTGGCCGTCATCCCGTTCGGGAAGGTCTCCAGGGAGGCGTTCCCGTCGGCGTCGTAGGAGCCCCGGAAGACGCTGGGCGCACTGCCCATTCCGGTGTCGACACGGGTGACCAGGCCGCGGTGCTCCTCCTGGCCGGACGCGTCGGTGCCGTCGTAGGTGTAGGAGGTGGTTCCCTTGCCGTCGTTGACGGTGGCCACTTGTCCGTCGATGGTGTAGGTGGTCGTCGTGGTCTGGTGTCCGGTCGCGTCGCTGTAGCTGACGACGCGGCCCAGGCTGTCGCGCCCGGTCGTGACCACCGAACCGTCCGCGGAGGACACGGTGACCTGCTCACCTGTGGTCGGATCGTATCCGAACGTGGTGTCGCTGACCGGAGCACCTCCGTCGGGGGCCGGGGTCACCGCGAGGTGGTTGCCCGTGGTGCGGCCCGCCGCGTCGTACGAGACGGTCGAGGTCCTCACCGTGGCGCCGGAGGTCTCGGTGAGGGTACCCGGCAGGGCCCACTCCGTCGTGTAGGTGGTCTCGCTGACCGGCATCGGCTGCCCGGTCGGTTGTGCGGCAGGACCGGTGCGGCAGACCATACCGCTCCACTCGGCATGGCTGCCGCACTCCGGGTGGGCGGAGTTGGCGGCCGCGGTGTAGTACGTGGTCAGTGTCGTCCCGGCGTCCGCACCGTTGGAGGCGGGCTTGCGGGTCTCCACCGTCTGCCCGTCCGCGTCGAAACGGGACTTGTCGACGATGTCCGTGCCGCCCGGAACGACCGTGGTCTGGGTGGTCGGCCGGTACAGGACCCAGCCGGACGTCGGGTCGGTGGCGGGCTTGCCGTCGATCGGGTTGTACCCGGTACGGGTGGTGTGGGAGTCGGCCTGCCCGACGTGGGAGTCCTGGCCGTCCAGAACCACCGGGCCGGTCACGGTGGTGGTGACGAGGTGGTAGGTGTTGGTGTCGGGTTTGCCCTCGTCGTAGCTGTACGTGGTCCTCAGTTGTGCGGAGGCGACGGTGCCGTCGGCGAGTTGGACCGGATGGGCGGCATCGGTGAGGCTGATCAGGTCGGAGCCGTCGGCGGTGTAGACGCTGGTGGACGCGAGCAGGTTGGCGCGGCTCACGCTGTCCGCCTGCGCCGCGACGTACGGGTCGGTGTCCGCGGTCGGGCTCAGGGCCTGGGCGCGGTTCGCGGCCGACATCGTCCACACGGTGTGGCCGAAGCTGTCGTAGCGCTGCGAGTCGATCCGCCAGGCGCCGCCGCCGTAGGTCGCCGTGTCGACCTCACGGCCGTTGACGTCGAGGTAGGACAGCGCGGCGTACTTCCAGTCGGTGGCGGTGGGTGCGTAGGCGCCGCCGGAGCCGGCCGCCGGCACGTGCGAGGCGGGGAACACCGCGGCGCCGTTCACCGGGAGGTCGGTGGACTGGCCCCAGGTCGAGGTCTGTGCGCCCGACAGGTCGATCGGGGCTCCGCCGCCGGTGATGGCGACACCGTATGCCACCGCCTGGGTGGCCGTGCCGTGAGCGGGGTCGGGGTGGGACACCGAAGCGATGCGGCCCTTGCTGTCGTATGCCAGGGTCCACGTCGCGAAGCCGGGCGGGGACACGGTGGAGATCCGGCCCGTGCCGTCGTAGGTGTACCGGGTCTTGAGCGCCGGGGAGACCCGCGGGTCCCAGTAGGCGCGCAGATGCCCGGTGCTGTCGTAGAGGTACTGGGCGACCGCCACCGGCTTCATGCTGGACGTCGCGGCGTCCCAGGCCGTGTAGGAGATGCGGGAGACCAGACCGTTGAAGTCGCCCCACTGCGCCTCGGCGGTGCCGGTGGTGCTGGTGCTGGAGGCGTAGGTGAAGGTCAGCGCCTTGCAGCCGCGGACCAGTGTGGTGCACGTGACCCCCGCGGGGGCCGGGGCCGTGATCTGGGTGACCCTGCCCTGGGCGTCGCGGTTGAAGGTCGTGGTGCCGTTGATGCCCGGAACCGTGACCTGGGAGACCGACCAGCTCGAACCGTTCCTGGTCCAGGTGGTCTTGCTGCCGTCGGTGTCCGCCAGGGTGAACGAGGTGGGGTTGCTCGCCGTGTTGGCGGTGAGCACCGAGCCGTCGGCGGCTTCCGAGATGCCGGTGAAGCTGGTCGAGGCGCCCTGCTGTACGTAGGACAGCGTGCTCCCGTCGGCTGCCACCAGCAGGACGTACCCGTCGACGGTGTGGTCTTCGAGGGTGTAGTCGGCGGCGCCGGCGTCGGTCGAGGTGGACAGCGCCGCCGACCAGCCTGCTCCGAACATGCCGGTGGGGCCGGCGGTGGCGGCCGGCGGGGACAGGGTGGTGTGGCTGCGGGAGACCGCCAGGTCCCCGAAGTCCACATCGGTGTCCTCGACGGAGTAGTCCCCGGTGAGCAGTGACGCGGTGCCGGGACCGAGCTCCCTGGTGGCGTAGGAGGAGCCGAAGGCGGTGCGCTCCACCGTGACGGTCACCGGTGGCGAGCAGGACTGGGCGCCGCCGTTGGTCTGGAAGCACGCCTCGATCTGCACCGGGCCGTCGCCCTTGCCCGCGTTGGCGAGCGTCTGGGCGACGTTCCAGTCCAGTTCGGTGAAGTCCTGTGAGGTGTCGGTGCGAGTCTGCGGCCAGGTCGGATGGGTGCCGGTTCCGGGCAGCGTCACATCCGAGGCGGGGACGGTGGTCCAGGCCGCCGAGGCGAGTTCACCCACGTGGTACTGGTAGGTGGCCTGGTTCCTCGGTGCGCCGGCCCGGACGGTCAGGGCGACCGACGCCTGGGTGCGGTCACCGTCGGCCGGCGTGAGCACGCTGCCCGTCCCCACGCCGAAGGCCAGCGCGGCGATGGTGGAGCGGTTGTAGGAGTCGTCGTAGGCGGTGGCGTAGAGGGTGTGCCAGCCGGCCGTCGGGTTGATCGCGACCGTCAGCGGGTTCCCGCCGTTGCCGTTGGGGTCGACCAGTTTCGCCGTCGGATCCGTCGGGCTGTCCAGCGACCAGTAGTAGCCCGCCCCGTCGGTGGACGTGGTGTCCAGGGTGCAGACCTCGCTCCCGGTGTGGGACGACCACACGCCGGCGGTGAAGTCCGGGCAGGTGACGGTCGGGGCGTTCGGTGGGCTGACGTTGAAGCCGAACTTGCTGTACGCGGACCAGGCGGAGGTGTCGGTGCCGTCCGATGCCTTGACCCGCCACTGGATGTGCGGCCGGGTCGTGCCGATCACGGTGGCCGGCATCGTCACCGTACCGGTCGCGCCCGAGGCCACGGTCTTGCTCCCGGTCCACATCACCCCGGTGCCCTCCGAGGTGTAGGCCGGGTCGTGCGAGACCTCGAAGGTCAGCGTGACGTTGCCGCCGTCCGCGTCGGTGGACTTCGCCGAGAAGGACGGTGAGGCCGAGGTCGACTTGATGGTGTTGAGCGTCGTCGTCACCAGCGGCGCAGCCGACGTGCTCACCGGGGTGCCTGGCGGGGAGGTGTAGGTGACCGTCAGGTGCGGCTCCACCGGGTCGTTCCCGCCGTTCACGTAGTTCGCCGAGCGGAAGCGGCGCCAGGTGTACGGGTCGGTCTCGGAGGCGCCGCGCAACTGCAGACCGTAGTTGGGCGAGGCGCCCGAGGTCCAGGACTTGACGATGTTGTCGACGTCCCAGTGCATGTTGCCGGCGGGGCATGAGGAGTTGTAGCCCAGGGCGGCCGTGTTGGTGACGGCGTCCGTGGTCGAGGTGGCCGGCTGTGCGCCCCAGGTGAGGGCCGAGGAGTCCCAGTTGGACGTGATCCGCCGGACCTGGATGCCCGCCCCCGCGGTGGAGCAGGTCGAGGAGTAGAACGAGTAGAGCTGCAGATCGGTGTCGGTGATGTGCTTGCCCGTGTACGGGGAGACGTCGAACTTCAGGTAGCCGCGGGCGACATCGGCACCGGTGTCGTAGGTGCCGGCCTTCAGTTCGGCCGAGGAGATCTGCGAGTCGGGGTAGTCCGGGGTCTGCACCCACGTGTCGGTGGTCACGGCGAGCGTGGCCGCTGGGTCCACGGTGACGGGGTACACCACCTTCGAGTCGTCGAAGAACGCCTGGGCCGGTGACAGTACGAGACTGCTCTGGCCGCCGGACGTCCCGGCGCTCACCCGGGTGGGGATCACCGCGACGTGCGCGGGCTCACCGGAGCGCGGGTCCGTGGCGGCGTCCCACATCTGCGGCGCCGGCGCGGACGCCACCAGTCGCCCGGTCCTCGTCGCCAGCCGCAGGTGCCCTGCCGTGTCACGGGACAGGTTCATCCCGGACGTCTGGGTGGGCAGAGCGAACTTCAGCGGCTTCACCGGGCGCTTGCGGACAACCAGCACATGGGAGAAACCGGTGGGCAGCGCCTTGAGCACGAGGTCCACCCCGGGCTGGACGTCGCTGTAGGTGGCGGTGTCGCCGCTCACCTTCGGCTTGGGGAGCCGTCCCGGCCAGGAGACGGCATACGACTGCGCGCCCCGCACGAGGGACGCGAACTCCTCTGTACCGCCTTGTTCCGTACCGCCGTTGGAGAAGCTGACGTCGGCCGTTGCCCATCTCGGGTGCCAGGAACCGGACTTCGGGTCCTGCACCAGGGTGGTGTCGAGCCCGTGCCAGGCGCCGCGCCCGTCCCTGACCCGCACCGGACCGGTGTACTCGGTGGTGGTCCAGGAGCCGTCCGGGTTCGCGAACGTCTGCGACCTGTCGGTCCGCTCGGACAGTACCTCGACCCTGTGCTTCTGGGAGCGGGCCGTCATCATCGCCGCCACCCGATCCGGGCGCTCGGTCACCGCACCCGCCGGCGCCGGCGATTCCTGCTTCGGGGCGGCCTCCGCGGCCGGAGCCGCCGTAGCGACTCCCAGCAGCGACGAGGCGATGGTGGCGGTCGCCACCATCGCCGCGGTCCATCTGGGTCTCGGCGGGCGTATCCACCCGGCCGCGAAATCACGCGAGAACATGGTGCGTCGTACCTCCTGCGTAGTGGGCACAATTCGACGCGCGACCGCCCGAAATGGAGGCCGCGAACGTGGTTGTACGCGTGTGTCGTATGCCGACGGCTGACGTAATCGCGCTCAACTTAGTGTGCGGAATCCGTCCGCAGCGTGAACCTGAGGAAGACTTGAGGTCTCCGGTGAAACGGAATCTTTCAGTCAGGTATTCAGGACGCGTCGACCGCGTTCCGTCCCACCTCGGAGGGTCTTGCCCGCTCCCGAGGCCGGTGCCCTGAGCTGGATGGATGAACTGTCGGAACCAAGCAGTCGGCCTGGTTCGGCGTCGGCGCCTCCCCCGATGAATGGCTCGGCCGGTGCTCCGTGGGCGCGTCCGAATCCGGCGATTCGCCTTCGCGGAAGGCCACTAAACCAGCCGCATCCGTATCGAATCCTCCACCACGGGAAAGGCAATGCGTCCGCGCGCGCCGAACGTATGGGTCTCGAATTGTCGTGGGCGTCACCGGTTACCAGTGAGCGATTTTGTGGCGGGTGGTGAGGGTGTGGTGGCGCCCGGGACGCGGGTCCTCGCGGAGGCGCCGGCGACGACGCCCGACGAGTCGGCGCCGACTGCCGCACGGGAGCCGAAATCCACCACATGTCCGACGGTGCGCGCAGAGGCATCCTCGGCCAGTGTCCAGCCGTTCAAAGGGGCGTCCGGGCACGTCGAGATCTCGACGGTCGCTCCGACGCCACCTCCGGCGGTCGAGAGGAGAGCGGCTGCAGAGCAACGGGGCCCGCGATCAGGGGCAGATGTCCCTGCGCGGGCCGCCGGTCACGCCCTCAGAGGTCCCCGTCGGTCGCGGACGTCGTCATCAGCCCCTGCCGTCCCCGCCGCCGGGCGCTGTCGTTCGTGGTGTCCGGCGCGGAGGGGTGTGGCAGGAGGCCGTCTTCGCGCAGCAGTGTGCCGGCGGTGCCCAGTCCCGCGCGCAGCGTGAAGGCGGCCGGCTCATCGAGTTCGCCCATCATGGTGACGCCTTCCACGCTGCGCACGGCCCGCACCTGAGCCGCCGGTAGTTCCTCGTCGTCGAGCAGTTCCGGGCTGTGGCTGGTCACCAGCACCTGGCGGCGGTCGGAGGCGTCCCGCAGCGCTTGGCGCAGCACGGCGACGGCTGCCGGGTGGAGTGCGGACTCCGGCTCCTCGACGGCCACCACGCCCTGCCCGCCGGCCGCCGGCGCGAAGAGCGCGAGCAGCACGCCGAGGGCGCGCAGCGTGCCGTCGGAGACCGAGCCCGCGGTGAACCGCGAGGGGCGGGGCGCCCCCGCCACGGTCTGACCGAACTCCAGGAGCTCGGCGCCGCCCGTCACGCGGCGGCGCACGGAGGTGAGCCCGGGCACGATCTGCCGCAGGTAGCTCTCCAGGCGGCGATATTCCTCGGCACCGGCACCGGCACCGGCACCGCCGCCGGTGGCACGGCCGAGGCGGTACAACACGGCTGCCGCGTTCGAGCCGTCATGGAGCAGGGCGCGGCCGTCCTGGGCGGGCCGGACCACGCGCATGGCCCGGGGGTCGGGGTCGAACGCTCGCATCCCGGCCAGGCCGGCGTGCGCCGCACGGAACGCGGCGTGCCGTCCGAGCCGCGCCAGCAGGAGTCCCTGCGGGTCGGCGGCCGGCAGCCTGCGCTCGGTGGAGACGGCGAGCGCGCCGTCCTCCACCCGGTAGGAGGCCCACCGCCCGCCGGACTCCACGGCACAGTGCTCGCGGGCGACGCGGAAGCCGCTCCCGCGCGCCACGGCGACCTGCACCTCGTAGGCGCCGGCGAGGTCGGAACCCTCGAACTCGAGCCGCACGGAGAAGCGGTCTTGCCGCCCCGGCGCCCGGCGCCGCACCTGCGCGATACCGCCGCGCTCGTGCAGCGCGTCGTGCAGTGAGGACCCCACGCCCTGGGACACCAGGCGCAGCGCGTCCAGGAAGTTGCTCTTGCCCGCTCCGTTGGGCCCGACCAGGAACACCAGGTCGCCCAGGGACACGTCCGCCTCTGCGAGACTGCGGAACTGCCTGAGCACGACCCGGGTGATGCGGAAATGACTGGGCTGCATGCGTCATACTGTCGCAGTTCCCGCGACCGTGCCGCGTCACCGGGGCCACCCTTCGGCCGCCTTGCGGCGAGCCGGCCGGTCACGCTCTCGAGGACGCCTTCTGCGACGGGCCGGGCGGGCTCTGCTTCCGGTGCGGGGCTGGATGGAGGGCAGGGGCGGGCAGTTGGAGGGGTTACTGCCACCGGAAGATGGCGGACGCGGTTCGATACCCGGTCGCGGGTGGCCTCGCCTGGCGGGCGACGCCTGCACTCTCCCGGGGGACCGCGTCCATGCGTTCTGGCGTCGCTGCTGCTGACCGATGGCCACGGCGGCATCGATCACCGACCGCGAAGCCGGGCGGACGCTGCCGGCCCGACTGCGGCGCCGGCCCCGGCGGATCGCTCGGGTGTGGGCAGACGGCGGCCGCACCGGGCAGGGGGTCGACCACGCCCGCGAGATGCCGCGGATCGCGCCGACGATCTCGCTCTGGCGCGCCCCGGGCCGCGTGCGGGCGGGTCAGCTCCGGTAGGGGTTCGCGCCCTGGGGCGGGACCGGCTGGCCGGCGGCCGGCTGCGGCTGGGCCTGCGCGGTGACCTGCGTCAGGAGCTGGTCGGCCTGCTCCTTCGGCACCGGCGTCAGCGTGCCGCAGAAGGTGCACTGCGACGTGTACTTCGAGCTGATCGGAAACAGCGGGATGAAGAACAACGTGAACTTCGTGACCCGCTTGCGCAGCGCGTGGGCCGCGGGGTTGCCGCACCGGCCGCAGAGCAGCATGAGCATGGCAAGCTGCTGGATGTAGCTTCTCGTACCCCAAATGATCATGGTGTTTCGCCTTCCCCCCGGAGTCCTCGCCCTCGCGACGGACTCGGTGCCAAGGAGCACAGTGTGCCGTACCCGTCCGGCGGCGCGTCAGCCGGGCCCGTCTGAGCGGCCCGCCGCGCGGACGATGGCGCCGCGCGGCGGACCGGACGCTTTCGTGGTCAGCTGTATGCCTCGAACTCGTAGATGCGGGCGGCGCCGCCGGTGCCCGACTGCTCGGGCGTGAGGACGTTGAGCTTCAGATAGCGGGTCGTGACGCTCACGGCGTGGGTGGTGACGCTGGCGGTGTTCCCCCGTGCCTGGACCAGGGTGGTCCAGGTGGTGCCGTCGTCGGACGCCTGGATGTCGTAGTCACGCGTGTTCCATGCGGTGCTTTCCCCGCCGGCGCCGGCGTGCCTGACGGTGAGGGTCCTGACCGGCGTGGGACCGCCGAGGTCCACCCGCCACCACGTGGTGCCGCCCAGCGAGCACCATTTGTCGGCGGTGCCGCCCGAGACGCTGCCGTTGACCGCCTTGGCCGCACTCTCGTCGCCGTTGCAGGACGAGTCGGCGGTGGCGGGCTTGTTCAGCGCCACGTCGGCGGAGGCCGAGCCGCTGTCGAAGGACGGCGGGGCGTCGCCGGCCGCGGTGCCCCAGGAGGTGTTGGCGGTGCTGCCCAGCGTCATGTCGACGGTCCCGCCGCTGGTGACCAGTGACTCCGGCAGCCAGGGGCGGGTCGAGACGGCGCCGTTGACCTTCATGCTCTGGATGTACGGGGCGTCGGTGCCCGCGCCGGTGGCGTTGAGGGTCAGCGTGACGCCGTTGCCGCGGTGCACCACGATCTGGCTGAACAGAGGACTGGCGAGCAGCAGGTCGGCGCGGCCCGGCGCCAGCGGGTACACGCCCATCGCCGCGAAGACGTACCACGACGACATCGCCCCGAGGTCGTCCTGTCCGGGTATGCCACCGGGGCTGTCGGACCACAGGGTGTTGACGACCTGGCGGACGGTCTGCTCGGTCTTGTAGGGCTGCCCGGCGAAGTCGTACAGCCACGGCGTGCCGATCGACGGCTCGTTGCTCAGGTCGGAGTGCGTGCCGTCCGAAGCGGACAGCGCCCAGCTGCCGTCGGAGTTGTGGAAGAACTTGTCCAGCCGGCTCGCGGCCGAGGCGGAGCCGCCCATCGAGGCGAACAGGCCCTTGGCGTTGAAGGGGACCATCCAGGTGTACTGTGCGGCGCTGCCCTCGGCGAAGCCGTTGTCGCTGGCCGGGTCGAACGAGTCCCAGGCACCGGAGGAGTTGCGCTCCTGGATGTAGCCCGTGCCGGGGTTGAAGACGTTCTTCCAGTTCTGTGCCCGTGCCAGGAACTGGCTGCCGGTGGTCGTGTCGTTCAGCCGTTGCGCCAGCTGGGAGATGCCGAAGTCGGCGGAGACGTCCTCCAGGGTCTCGCCGGCGCCTCCCCAGGCGTTCCCGTCGGACGGCACGTAGCCGATCGACAGGTACCTGTCCAAGGAGGGCCGCTCCCCGGTCACCATGACGTTCCAGCCGTCTCTGCTGCGGTCCTCCGCCGTCACGGTGGTGGCGGCGTGCACCATCGAGGTGAGTGCCCCGGCGGCGTCGAAGGACGTGCCCCCGAAGGCGTAGATGCTGGACGCCGCGGCGGGTCCCGGGTCTCCGGTCATCACATGGGTGCCGCCCTGGTTGTGCGTCCAGCGGTCCCACACGCCATTGTTCTGGTTGGCCTGGTTGTACAGCGACTGGGCGATGTCGGCGCCCACGTCGGGCCGCAGCAGCGTCACCAGCTGGACCTGGTCGCGGTAGACGTCCCAGCCGGAGAAGTTGGCGTACTGTGCGCGCTGGTTCCCCGAGACGGTATGCGTCTTCTGGTCCATCCCCACGTACTGACCGTTGGTGTCACTGAACACGTTGGGGTGCAGCAGCGAGTGGTAGAGCGCGGTGTAGAAGGTCGCCTGCTGGGTGGCGCTGCCGCCGGTGATCGCCAGCCGGTTCAGCTCGGTGTTCCAGGCGTCGTGGGCGCGCTGCTTCACGGTGTCGAAGGTGGTGCCGGCCGGGTTCTCGGCATCCAGGTTGGCCTTGGCGTTGGCGGCGCTGACGTAGGAGATGCCGACCCGCACCCCGACCGACTGCCCCTGGTTCGGGTCGAACGTCACGTAGCCGCCGGAGCCCTTGCCGGCCACCGGCCAGCCGTCGGTGCCGTATGTGGTCCCGCCGCTGGAGCTGGTGCTGCCCGCGGACAGGGTGCCGTCCTTCCAGGTCCCGGTGCTGGCGAACGGCTTGTCGAAGGCGGCGTAGAAGTACAGCGTGTAGTAGCTGCGCCGGTCGACGTCGTTGATGTAGCCGCAGAAGTTGCCGCTGGTCACCGATCCGCTGATCGCCCGGTTGGCAGTGTCGATGGTGGTCTGCGCCGCGCTGCTGCCGACCTCGGAGTTCGAGGTGCGCACCAGCAGCGACGGGGTCTTGCCCGTCGGGTAGGTGAAGCGGCCGGCCCCGGTGTGGGTGGAGGCGGACAGCTCCACGTTGACGCCGGAGTCCAGGCCCACCCGGTAGGAGCCGGCGGTGCCGGTCTCGTTGGCGTGGGAGAAGGTGGCGGCGTACGTGGCGTCCGCGCGATCCGACGTCGGCGACGAGGTGACCGCGCCCGCGTACGGCAGGATCGGCACGTCCCCGGCTCCGCCGGCGCAACCGGTGCCCGACATGTGGGTCAGGCTGAAGCCGCGGACCCGGGTGACGCCGTAGTCGTAGCCGCCGGGCTGCGGAGTGCGGGTCTGGTCGCCCCGGGTGTTCTCCGGGCTCCACTGCACCATGCCGAACGGGGTGTCGGCGCCGGGGAACGTCTCCCCGCTGTTGCTGGAACCGACCAGGGTGTTGACCGCGGCGGCCGGGTCGCTGACCGCGGCGCCGACCGGCGGGGAGAACACGAGCTGCGTCAGCCCGACGCCGGCGAGCAGGCCGACGGTCGAGAGCGCGGATATGGCGCGTCTTAACGGGTGGGGCCGGACCATGGGGGTCTCCGTCTCGAAGGGGGCTCACACGGATGACATCGTTGTCGGATCGGGGTGGGGCGTTCACGGTGCGGAGCGTCTTTCAGGGGGAGCGGCATGGCGTCGGGGATTGCGGGTCCGAGGCCGTGCGAACCCGACGGGACTGCCGACCGCGCGCGAACGGAGGGGGGTGTTCGCGGCCGACGGGCCGGCCGTTTCGGCCGGCCGAGAGACGCGACGGCCCCTGGAGCGGATGGAGTTCATGACAGCGATGTCAACCGGAATGAGAGCACAGCCGCGTTGACATGTCCATACCTTTCACCGTTGCACGGGGGCCGCACCGGGGAACGACGTGGCGCTGGGGGAGGGGGTCGAGGCGGCGTCCGGGCTTCGGGCGGTCGGATCACCTGGTCAGCGGGAAGGCCGGTGAGGCTGTGTGAAGGGATGAGGTGAACGCCGGTCGTCCCCGCGTCGGCGGGGCGGACGTGGGTACGATTGCGGGTCGGTGCGATGGGACGGCCCTGGCGGGGTAGACGCCGTGGGTGGCCGATACGGTGCGCGGTGACGGCGCATCGTCGCACAGGTATGGTCGGCTGGGAGCAGCGGCCGTCGGAGGGATTGCCGGGTGGGGGATCGCGTGGTGCACGTCAGCAAGGCGTTCCAAGGCAGGACCGTCGACATCGCTGCTGCCAGGCGACTGGTGGAGGACCTGTTCGCCCGGCTGCTCGGCAAGGGAGTCGAGGTCGCCGCCCGGATCGTCGCGGACGTCCAATTGGTGGTCAGCGAGCTGGTCACCAACGCGGTCAAGTACACCGCCGGCCCGTTCGGCGTGGCTTTGCTGGCGTCCGACGCCGTCGTGGAGATCACCGTGTGGGACACCTCGACGCGTGCGGTGGCGGCCATGCCCTCGGACCCGACCCGGGTGGGCAGGCACGGCCTGGAGATCGTCACCGCGCTGTGCGGCGACCCGACGATCACACCGACGTCCGCAGGCAAGCAGATCACCGTGCAGATGTCCCTTCAGACGGCAGCGGCCTGAAGCCGAGCCCGGTCGGCCGGCGCTCCTCGTCCGCAGCCGTCACGGGTCGGGCCGGGTCGTGCCCTGGAACACCGCGGCCCCGGGCCGCGGTATCGCGGTCCGGGGCTGGATGCGCCTGGTGGCCAGGTGCTGCCGGCGGAGGCGGCGCCGGCCGCGTCGGGGGTGATCACCGGCAGCCCTTGGGGCGTCTGGCTCCGCGACCCGCCCGACCCTCCTGAAGGTGCTGCGGACGGTTCGCTGCGCGCCGGGAGATATCGTCCTGCC
>NZ_JAZEWV010000055.1:0-33602 GCF_036353415.1 Actinacidiphila polyblastidii | reverse complement strand
CCCCCCCCCCCCCCCCCGGGGGGCGCCCCCCCCCGCGCGGCCCCCCCCCACCGCACCTCCCCACCTCGTCCCGTCCTGGAGCCGGCTGTGTCCTGCGTGCACGACCCCGTACCCCCCGTACCCCTCCTCGCTCCCCCGCCGGGCCGGCCCCGCCGCCCCGGCCGCGCCCGCGGTCTGCGCCGCCTCGGACCGGCGGTGCTCGTCCTCGTCGCGGTCGCGGGCTGCGCGCCGGGCACCGGCGACCGGGCAGGCTCCGCCGGCTCCACGTCCGCGTCCTCGACGGCCCCCACCGCTCCTCCCGCAGCCGTCCACGCCGGCGCCCCCTCGCCCGGGGGCACGGGGACCGGCGGGTCGGCCGGCGGCACGGTCGCGCCGCCCGCGAAGATCACCATCGCGTCGGTCGGGATCTCCAGCCCGCTGATGAGGCTGGGGCTCAACGCGGACGGAACCGTCGAGGTCCCGCCCGCCGACCAGGGGATGACGGCCGGCTGGTACAGCGGCGGCCCCGCGCCTGGCGCGGTCGGACCGGCGGTCATCATCGGCCACAACGACACGCGCTACGGCCGGGCCGTCTTCCACGACCTCAGGAAGATCGCCAAGGGCGCGGACATCACCGTCACCGACGACCGGGGCCGGGCCGAGCACTTCACCGTCACCGGGACCCGGAGCGTGAGCAAGAAGTCCTTCCCCACCCAGCAGGTCTACGGCGCGACGAGCGACCGCGCGCTGCGGCTGATCACCTGCGACGGGTCCTTCGACGCCGACGGCCACCCGGTGAACAACCTCATCGTCTACGCCACGCTGGACCGCTAGTGGGCCGTGCGCCGCGGCGGCGCCCTCTTGCCCGGCGGCGCCCTGTTCACCGGTCGGATTCGGGCCAGACGTAGGGCAGGCCGGGCTCCGCGTCAGGGAAGAGCGGGCGGTAGTGTTCCGGCGCCTTGGTGACCAGCGCGGAGCGGTGGCTGCGGTGGAAGGCGTCGTCGCCCAGCCAGTTGGGCAGTTCGCCGGCGCGCGCCAGCTCCTCGTGGCCGCGTACGGTCGCTCCGGGCCGGTAGGCGGCGAAGTCCGCGCCCATGGTGGCCGCGCAGGTGTCCGAGCGGCCGGCCGAGGTCCACTCGCGGCAGATCGCCAGGCCGTAGCGGACGAGCGCCTCCTCGTAGCCGCGCCACATCCGGACCGCCGGATGGTGCCGCCAGCCGTGGCCGGGCACGGTCAGGCCGCGCAGCACCTGCAACGCCTCGACCCGCTGCTTGCCGAGCCGCCGCGGGTCGAGGACGGCGGCGCTGGCCGCGAAGTCCGGATACGGGAGAAAGGTCTGCACCCCTCCAGGTCTATCCTCTGGCGGCCCCCGCGCGCGGCCGGGGACACGCGGTCGGGGCCCGTGGGCGCGCGCTTTCGCGTGGCAGGCACGGAATCGCTCCGGCGTGCGACCGGCCGTCGGCGGGCCTGGCGTGGTGAGCGGGGACCGCCGCCCGCCGGGAGGGAGCCGCGCCGCGGGCCGGCGCAGGATCGGACCCGCGTGCGCGAGCCCGGTGCGGCCCCCGCGCAATCGCCGACGCAGAGCGTCTGGAGCAGCCTCACTCCCATCATCGCGATTCGCCCGCCGCGCGGGCCGATGCCCGGCTGAACATCTCCGACGTGTACGTGTTCGCTCTGGGCAGGGAGGCCGTCGATTCCGCGGCGTCCGCGTCCTTCCCCTGTCTGGCCGCCGCGGTCTGAGCAGGTCCGGTCCGGGGAGGCCAGCGCCCACGTCAGGTCAGCGCAGGCCAGGACGGCGCTCAGACGGTGAAGGGCCCGTCCCGCGGGGTGACGGGCGCGGGCAGGGCGGTCGCGCCGGTCAGGTAGCGATCGGCGGCCGCGGCGGCGGAGCGGCCCTCGGCGATGGCCCAGACCACGAGGGACTGGCCGCGGCCCGCGTCGCCCGCCACGAAGATCCCGGCGGGGCGGCCGATGGCGGGGCGCGCGTCCGTACGGGCGGCGAAGTCCGCCTCGCGGGCGAAGTTCCGGCGGCCGTCCAGCGTCAGACCGAGCTGCCGCACCAGGCCGGTGGCCGGCTCGGGGCCGGAGAACCCCAGGGCGAGCAGCACCAGTTCGGCCGGAATCACCCGCTCGGTACCGGGCCGGGGGTGCCGCGCGCCGGGCTCCACCTGGGTCAGGCGCAAGGCGCGCACCGGGCCGCCCTCGCCGCCGCTCTCGCTCCCCTCGAAGCGCAGCGTGGCGGCGGAGAAGACCCTCGGGTCCGCGCCGGCCCGGCCTCTGGCCTCCTCGTGGGCGTGCGAGATCCGGTAGACCCTGGGGTACGTCGGCCAGGGCTCGTCCTGGCTGCGCGCCGGGTCCGGCTCGGGGTTGATGTCGAGCTGCACCGCGGAGGCCGCGCCCTGGCGCAGGACGGTGCCCAGGCAGTCCGAGGCGGTGTCCCCGCCGCCGACGATCACCACGTGCTTGCCCCGGGCGGTGATCGGGGACTCGGCGTAGTCGCCTTCGACGACCCGGTTGGCGAGGGTCAGGTACTCCATCGCCTGGTGGATGCCGGGCAGGCCGGCGCCGGGGACCGGCAGCTCGCGCTGCTGTGTGGCTCCCACCGCGAGGACCACCGCGTCGTGCCGCCGGGTGAGCTCGGCGGCGTCGAGATCGCCGCCGACGTCCACGCCCGTGCGGAAGGCGGTGCCCTCCGACCGCATCTGCTCGATCCTGCGCTCCAGCTGCCACTTGGCCATCTTGAACGCGGGGATGCCGTAGCGCAGCAGCCCGCCGACGCGGTCGGCGCGCTCGTAGACGGCGACGGTGTGGCCGCTGCGGGTGAGCTGCTGGGCGGCCGCGAGGCCCGCTGGGCCTGAGCCGACGACGGCGACGCTCTTCTCGCTGAGCCGCTCCGGGGGCTGCGGCTCGGCGTACCCGCGCTCCCAGACCTGGTCGGCGATGGCCTGCTCGACGTTCTTGATCGTCACCGGGTCGGCGTTGATGGCCAGCACGCAGGCGTCCTCGCAGGGCGCCGGGCACAGCCGCCCGGTGAACTCGGGGAAGTTGTTCGTCGCGTGCAGCCGCTCGGCCGCCGCGCGCCAGGCGCCGCGCGCCGCGTACACGTTCCACTCCGGGATGAGGTTGCCCAGCGGGCAGCCGTTGTGGCAGAAGGGGATGCCGCAGTCCATGCAGCGCGCGGCCTGCTCGGAGACGAGCGGGAGCAGCGCCTGTCCGGCGTAGACCTCGTCCCAGTCCTCCAGCCGCTCCTCGACGGGGCGGGGCGGGACCGGGCGGCGGGGGTACTTCATGAAGCCGTGGATATCGGTCATGCGCCGCCTCCATCGCGCACTAGCGGACCGGTACGGCGTTCCCCCCAGCCTACGACCGTTTCGCACCGATATGGGCGCGCGACGGCCAGGATGTCACGGCCGGCGTGGGCGGGTCGGTCCGCACCCCGCACCCCGCCGCACGACCTCGCGACTCCCGCGGCTCCGCGGCTCCCGCGCCGGCCGGATCGGGCGGCCCTCGGGGGCCGCCGGCGCTGCGGCAGGTTCACCAGGGGCCGTGCCAGGCCAGGCCGAGGACCAGGGCGGCGACCGCGGTGGCGAGGAACACCAGGCCGCCGGCGATGTCGCGCGAGCCCACCCGCAGGTGGGCGGTGATCGCGCCGACGAAGTAGAGCACGAGGCCGCACGCGGCCAGCGTGCCCAGCAGCGGCACGGCGATCCCGGCGAGCAGTCCGACGGCGCCGGCCGCCAGCAGCACGCCGAGCACCGGGACGTACCGGCGCGGCAGGCCCTTCATGTCCGCCTGCGCCTTGGGGTATTCGTGGCCGATCAGGTAGGTGACCGCGGCGGCGCCGTTGAAGGCCGCACCGGTGCCAGGATCGCGCGAGGCCGTCGAGCCCTTTCCCGCGAACGCCGGCGCCGTTCAGGAGAGCGGCGGCGCGGTGCGGACGAGCGCCGCGAACGCCGCCTGGAACGACTCCATTTCGCCGGTGCGGAAGATCGCCCGCTGCAGGACGTAGCCCTGCATGACGCTGATGATCACCCGCGCGCAGTCCTCGGCGGCGACGTCGCGGGACAGTTCGCCGCGGTCCTGGTAGACCACCACCACCTTGGTGAGCACCGCCACGATCTCCTCGAAGCCGCTCTTCGCCGCGGCGGACAGCCCCGGGGAGCGCGGCGCCTCGGACCAGACCTGGAGCAGCATGCCCGCCGTCTCGGGGTTGCCGGTCACGTGCGCCGACACCGCGGGCAGCTGCCGGACGAACTCCTCGAAGGCGGGGACGTCGTCCTGCTCCACGTACGCGGTCATCCGCGCGGCGAAGTCCCTGAGCATCTCCTCGGCGATGGCCTGGATGATCTCCTCCTTGCCGCTGAAGTACCGGTACACCGCGCCCGCGGACAGGCCGATCTCGGTCAGGACGTCCTGCATGGAGCTGGTGTGGAAGCCGCGCCGGGTGAAGCAGCGCAGCGCGCCGTCGAGGATCTGGCGGCGGCGGGCGTCGAGGTGGCTCTGGGATACGCGGGGCATGCCCTCAAAGTAAAACGAATGATCCTTCTTCACAAGCGTCGGGTCGGCCGGGCAGGGTGAGAAAAGAAAAAGAACGATTCTTCTATTTCTTGTGGAGAGCCGGCATGGCGTCCCGCCGCTACCTCGTCCCCCTGCTGCTGGTCCCGCTGACAGCGGCCGCCGCGCTGTGGCTGTTCGCCTGGCCGGTGGCGCGCGCGGCCCCGCGCGGCCTGCCGGTGGGTGTGTCAGGACCGCAGGCCGCCGTCGTGAGCCTGGAGGGCCGCCTTGCGGTCGCCCACGGCAGCACGAGCTTCGCGTTCCACCGCTACGACGGCGAGCGGTCCGCCCGGCACGCCATTGCGGACCGGGACGTCTACGGGGCCGTCGTCATGAGCCCGGCCGGCACCACCCTGCTCACGGCATCCGCGGCCTCCCCGGCCGTGGCGAACCTGCTCCAGCAGGCGGCCGCGGGGCCGGCCGCCGGGCACCCCGCACAGGTCAGGGTCGTCGACGTGGTCCCGCTGCCTGCCACCGATCCGCGCGGGATCGCCTTCACCTCCTCGCTGCTGCCCCTGCTGGTCGCCGGCATCGCCTGCGCGCACCTCGCCCCCTCGCTCGCCCCCACCCTCGGACGGCGCGTCGGCGTCCTGCTGGGCGCGGCCGTCCTCACCGGCCTGGCCGCCACCGCGCTCGCCCAGAGCTGGCTGGCCTACCTGGGCGGCAACTGGGCCGCCGACGCCGGTGTCGTCGCCCTCATCACGCTCGCCGTCTCCTCGCTCGTCTCGGGGCTCGCCGCCCTCGGCCGTACCGCGGGGCTGCTGGCCGGCGCGATGCTGATGGTCCTCATCGGCAACGCGACCTCCGGCGCCACCACCGCCCCGGAGCTGCTGCCCACCGCCATCGGCTGGATCGGGCGGCTGCTGCCACCGGGAGCGGGCGCCGGGGCCCTTCGCGGAACCGCCTTCTTCGACGGGCACGGCATCGGCCGCGACATCACCGTCCTGGCGGTCTGGATCGTGCTCGGACTGCTCATGACGGTGCTGGGGGCCCGCCGTGCGCAGCGCAGCGGCCACCCGCACGGCGCGCACGCGCTGGGCGCCTTCGCCGAGCCCGCGGCGGGCGGGACGCCGGCCGCCGCCGTCTCCACCGACTGACACCGCCCGACACCGACCCGTCCTCTCCGGCGGTCGTCGCGGTTGCCGACGGCCGCACCCGAAGGAGGTGCCTCATGCCGGCCGCCGCAGGTGGACCCGGTGATGTGCTCACCGATGCCAGTGGCATCCCGCTCGCTGTGGGTCTGCACAGCACGCTCGCCCTGGACGCGGGACTCGTCGGCGACGGCGCCCGGCTGCTGGCCGTGGCGAACCGCCTCGGCCTGCCCGTCGCCGAGGGCGTGGTCATCACCATGGCCGGGGTCGAGAACGACGACCGGCTGGACGCCCTCAAGCACGCGTGGCGCCGCACCGGTGGACCCGTGCACGTCATGCTCTCGGACCGCGGGCCGCGCAGCGGACTGAGCGTCGGACCCTCCCGGTGCGACGCGTCCACCTGGGAGGGGCTCCTCGACGACGTCCACGACATCCTGGCCTACGACCTGCTGGAGAATCCCAGTCGCGCGGACGGCTCCTGGGCGATCCTGGTGCTGAAGGTGCCCGCCGGCAGCCGCCGGGTGCTCGCGCAGGCCGATCACCGCGGCCACATCCGGCTGATGGCCGCCGACGAGCAACGACGTCTGTCCTGGCGCGCCCGGCTGCGACTGCGCGCGCTCGCCCGGCAGGCGCGCGAGCTGGTCGGGCGGCCGGTCAGCCTGGAGGCCATGTGCACCGCGGACGGCGACTGGGTGGTCACCGACCTGCGCCACCTGGTCTCCCGGATCGTCAGGAGCCACCGGGCCGACGAGCCGTAACGGCCGGGCACCGGGTGTCTGGCGGACCACATCCGGCACACCCCGCTCCCCGACTCCCCCGCCTCCCCTTCCGTCCCGTGCAACCCGGGCGCCGCGCCGTGACGTATGCACGGTGAGCGGAGCGCCGTCCTGTCCGCGGTCCGCTGCGCCGAGTCGTCCGAGAACTGGAGTCCCCTCTTGTCCCCTCGTCCTCCCGCCCCCAAGCGCCGCGCCCTGATCGCCGGCGCGGCCGCTCTCACGGCCGTCGCGTCCGCCCTGCTCACCGCGGGCTCCGCGGCGGCCGCGCCGGCGACCGCCGCGCCCGCGCCCGACCTCGCCGGCCTGCGCCAGGCGCTGAACGGCGTCGTCGCCGCCGGCTCGCCGGGGGCCTTCGCGCTCGTGAGCGACCGCGCCGGCCACGGCGGCGAGGCCGCCGTCGGCACCGGCGACCTGTCGACGCAGGCTCCGGTGGACCCGCGCGGGCAGTTCCGGGTCGGCAGCATCACCAAGAACTTCACCGCCGTGCTCACCCTCCAGCTCGTCGCCCGCCACCAGGTCGGCCTCGACTCCCCCGCCGCCGCCTACCTGCCCGCCGGGACGCTGCCGGCCGGCTCGCCGATCACGGTGCGCCAACTGCTGGACCACACCAGCGGGTTGTACGACTACAGCAACGACCTGCCGGGCATCCTGGTCGGCGACACCGTCACCGGCTACCAGCAGTGGCGGTACAACACCTACGCCCCGGCCGACCTGGTGGCCGGTTCCCTCACGCACGGCGCGCAGTTCCCCGCGGGCAGCCAGTACGCGTACTCCAACACCAACTTCGTGGTGCTCGGCATGATCGTCGAGCAGGTGACGGGCAAGCCCTTCGCCCAGGTGCTGAACGACCGGATCCTGCAGCCGCTGGGCATGACCCACACCCGCTTCGTCGTGCCCCGCACCGGCATCGGCGGCCCGCACGCGGTGGGCTACCTCACCCAGGACGACCGCTCGCTGCCGCTCTTCGACGCGACCGAGCAGACCGCCTCGTGGATCTGGACCGCCGGCGCCGCGATCTCCAGCACCGCGGACCTCAACGCCTACTGGCGCGCCCTGACCGGCGGCGCCCTGCTGCCGCCGGCCCAGCTGGCCCAGATGGAGACGGTGATACCGGCCGACGCCAGCGGCACGTCCTTCTACGGTCTCGGCCTGCGGGAGTACGTCCTGTCCTGCGGCGTCCAGGTGTTCGGCCACGACGGGATCGTCCAGGGCTACCAGACCTACTCCTACACCACGAAGGACGGCTCCCGGCAGCTGACCGTCTCCGCCGACGCCTCCAACAACTCCTCGGTCTTCGCCGCCGAACGCACCGCCCTCGACCCGGTGTTCTGCGGCGCGGCGCCCTCGCCCGCCGCCGCCCGCCGGGCCGCGGACACCGCCCGCCGCGTCGCCCGGGAGGAGACGGTGGGCGTCGCCCCGCAGCCCGTCCGCGACTGACCGCCCCGGCCCGCCCCGCGCCGGACGCCCACGCGCCGCGGCCCGCCCCGCCTGCCGGTCACCGGGACGCGGGGCGCGTCCGTGGCGGCCGGGCCGCAACCGGGTCACAACCGGGCAGAACGCACCTCTGCGCGCCCGCATATGACACCTGTTCATGCACGCGTCGCCGCCCGGACAGAAGCGGTCCGCACGGCATCCGTTGCCATGTACATCAATGCGGATCATGAGATTTCAGAAGAAGGCCCGCTGGGCTGCCGTGACGGCGTGCGCCGCCGCGGCGGCGACAGTGATCGGCCTCGTGGGGGCCGATGTCGTGGGCGGATCGGCCGCCGCGGCGAGCACCGGCCAGAAGTACGACGCCGCCTGCCCGGCGGCGGACGCGGTCAGCCCGGCGCTGAACGCCAACCTGATCGCGAACCCGGGCGCCGAGCACTCCACCGCGGTCACCGACCTCGGGGCGCCGAGCGGGGACACGCAGTACGTCCCGGACTGCTGGCAGGCGTCCTCGCCGATGGACGCGCCGGGCGCCGTCCTGGAGTCGCTCGCGTCGTCGGTCCCCGGCCAGACGGGAAGCCGCACCTTCTACGGCGGCTACGACTACGATTCACCGCAGATCTCGGTCGTGAACATCACCACCACCGCCACCCAGATGATCGACGTCGGCTCGCTGGACGCGGGCGGCAAGTCGTACACGCTGACCGGCGCGATCGGCGGTTACACGACGCAGGGCGACTACGCGACCGTCACCGCGGCGTTCGAGGACGGCCAGGGCGCCACCCTCGGCACGGCGGCCATCGGCCCGGTGAACGCCGCCCAGCGCGGCAACGCGACCAGCCTCGTCCCGGAGGCGGCGGTCGGCACCGTCCCGGCCGGCACCGAGAAGATCCTCGTCACGGTGGCCTCGACCGGCGTCAGCGCCGGCTACGGCATCGACGGCCGCGCCGACGACCTCGACCTGACGATCGCCTCCGGCGACGCGGGCAGCCACCTCACGGCCCCCTGTCCGGCCGCCGACCAGGTCACCCCCGCCCTGGACGCCAACCTCATCGCGAACCCCGGCGCCGAGGACCACACGTCGGCGACCGCGCTGGGCGCGCCCGCGGGTGACGGCCAAGAGATCGCCGACTGCTGGACGAGCGCCTCCCCGCTGAACGCGCCCGGGGCGACGCAGGAGTCACAGGCGTCGGCCGACCCCGGCGTGACCGGCAGCCGGGCCTTCCACGGCGGCACCAACCCCGCCGCCACCCCGGTGGCCGGCGTCGTCACCACCGGCAGCCAGCTCATCGACGTCAGCAGCCTCGACGCCGACGGCCGCCCCTTCAAGCTGACCGGTGCGGTGGGCGGTGACGCTGCGCAGGGCGACTACGCGCAGGTCGTCGCCACCTTCGAGAACGCCGCGGGAGCGAGCGTCGGCACCGCCGGCATCGGCCCGGCCACCGCCGCGCAGCGCGGCAACGCCTCCGAGCTGCTGCCCGACGGCACGTACGGCACCGTCCCGGCCGGCACCGAGAAGATCCTCGTCACGATCATCACGGCGGCCGTTGACAACGATGCCAGCAGCGACGGCGCGGCGGACGGCCTGAACCTGACGATCGGCCAGAAGGCCACCGGCCAGAGCTACACCGCGCCGTGCCCGGCCGCCGACCAGGTCACCCCCGCCCTGGACGCCAACCTGATCGCGAACCCCGGCGCGGAGCACTACACCGCGGCGACCGCGCTCGGCGCGCCGCTGGGCGACGACCAGACGATCGCCGACTGCTGGACGAGCGCCTCCCCGCTGAACCCGCCGGACGGCACCCAGGAGTCACGGGCGTCGACCTACCCGGGGGTGACCGGCAGCCGCGTCTTCTACGGCGGCACCAACCCCGCCACGGTCTCGATCCCGGGCGTCATCACCACCGGCGTCCAGTCCGTCGACGCCGCCTCGCTCGACGCCGGCGGCCGGCCGTTCCGACTCTCCGGCGACCTCGGCGGGTACGCGACGCAGGGCGACTACGCGACCGTCACCGCGACGTTCCAGGACGCGAAGGGCGACTCCGTCGGCTCGGCGGTCATCGGCCCGGTCACCGCCGCCCAGCGCGGCAACGTCTCCAGCCTCGTCCACCAGGCCTGGTACGGCACGGTGCCGGCCGGCACCGAGAGGATCCAGGTCAGGGTCGCCACGGTCGGCGTCAGCAGCGGCGCCAACAGCGACGGCACGGCCGACAACCTGAGTCTGACCATCGGCACGAGCGCGCTGCCGGCCGGCCCGGTCCTGCAGACGATGGCCTACACGTCGGTGGGCGACACCGCGGGCACCCATGTGGACCCGGGCACCGGCGCCGTCGTCCCCAACGTCACCCCGGGCTCCCTGGACCGTCCCGGTGGCGTGTCCGTCGGCGCCGCCTCGGCGCACCCGTCGGTCCTCGCCGCCACCGTGCGGACCGAGCTGCAGAGCGTCGACGACGGCTCGGTGTACGTGTCGAACACCGGGGACAACGTGGTGGCGCGGCTGCGCAGCGGCGACACCTCGGTCCTCGCCGGCTCGCTGGAGGCGTCCGGTGAGAGCGGTGACCGCGGCAAGGCCGACAAGGCGACGATGTACCAGCCCGCCGGCACCGCCGTCGACGCGGCCGGCGACCTGTTCATCGCCGACAGCGGCGACAACGTGATCCGCGAGGTCACCCCGGACGGTGTGATCCAGCGGTTCGCCGGCACCGGGACCGCCGGCCACCGGCTCTCCCCCGACGCCCGGTCGGCCCAGCTCGACCGCCCCGCGGCGGTGGCCGTCGACGCGGCGAAGGACGTGTTCATCTCCGACACCCACAACAACCGGGTGCTCGAGGTGTCCGCGAAGCGGGTCGTCATCCGGGTGATCGGCACCGGCAGGGCCGGGTACGCCGGCGACGGGAGGGCCGCCTCGGGCGCCCAGCTGGACCAGCCGAACGGCCTGGCCCTGGACGCGAAGGGCAACCTGTACATCGCGGACTCGGCCAACAACGTGATCCGCCGGGTGGACGCGCGGACCGGGGTCATCACCACGGTGGCCGGCGACCACGCGGCCGACCAGGCCGACGACGGCCTCGGCGGGTTCTCCGGCGACGGCGGCGCGGCGACCTCGGCGCGGCTCGACGACCCCCAGGGAGTGGCCGTGGACGGCGCCGGCAACCTCTTCGTCGCCGACACCTTCAACAACGCGATCCGCCAGGTCACCCCGGCCGGGACCATCACCACGGTGGTGAACTCCTCGGCCGCGCCGGGCGGGGAGAGCAGCGGCGCGGCGCCCGCGGCCTCGAAGCTCAACACCCCGTACGCGGTCGCGGTCGACCCCTCCACGCACCTGATGTACATCGCCGACACGCACAACAACGCCATCGCACAGGTGCTCGGTGTCGCCCAGTCGGGCGACGCGGCGGGCCCGGTGGCCCCCGCGAAGTCCTGAACCGGCCCACCCCACGAAGAAGAGAGACGATGAGCAACTCCGCCTCCACCCCGTCGGGCATGTCCCGCCGCCGTTTCGTCACCAGTGCGGCGACGCTGGCCGGCGCCGCCGGCATGGCCGGCCTGCTGCCCGAGAACCTCGCGCGGGCCGCCGCGGCGAGCCCCGCCAAGGGGAGCCTCGCCCAGGTCAAGCACGTCGTGTACGTGATGATGGAGAACCGGTCGTTCGACCACTACTTCGGCACGTTCCCCGGCGCCCGCGGCTTCTCCGACCCGACCGCCATCAGGCTGCCGAACGGCGACTCGGTCTTCCGGCAGCCCGACCCGGCCAACCCCGACGGATACCTCGAACCGTTCCACATGTCCACCCTCACCACCGGCGCAGCCGCGGTCCCGTCGCTCTCCCACGACTGGCGCGACCAGCACGCGTCGTGGAACCACGGCGCGATGGACGGCTGGCTGTCCACCCACCTCGCCTCGGACGGCGAGGTCAACGGCTCCTACACGATGGGGTACTTCACCCGCGAGGACATCCCGTTCCACTGGGCGCTCGCCGAGTCGTTCACCCTGCTGGACAACTACCACTGCTCGATCCTGGGCCCGACCGACCCCAACCGGCTGGTGTGGATGTCCGGCACCAACGACCCGCAGGGCACGCACGGCGGGCCCGTGCTGGAGACCGTGACGCCGAACCCGCTGACCTACCCGTCGGCGGCGGAGATCCTGTTCGACGCCGGCCACAGCGTCAAGACGTACTTCTCGGGCGCGACGAGCGGCTTCAACGTCTTCGCCTGGTTCGCGAACTTCCAGAACAGGACGACGCTGCCGGTCGCCCTGTACAACTCCGTGATGACCGGCGGCACGCTGTACGGGGACGGTACGCCGGGCCGGGTGGGCAACCCGACGAGTCCGACCATGGCGGCCGACCCGACGCTCGGCTTCGAGGAGGACTGCGCCAACGGCGTGCTCGCCGACGTGTCCTGGCTGTACATGCCGAGCGAGGCCGACGAGCACCCGCCGAACCTGCCCGCGGCCGGCGCGCAGTACCTCGCGTCCAAGCTGGAGGCGCTCGCCTCCAACGAGGAGCTGTGGAACTCGACGGTGTTCGTGCTCAACTACGACGAGAACGACGGGTTCTTCGACCACGTCCCGCCGCCGGTCCCGAACTCCCGCAAGTACCCCGAGGAGTTCGTGACGATGCCCTCCCCCAAGGGCACTCCGGGCGGCGGCCTGCCGGTCGGCGGCGGGTTCCGGGTGCCGTGCATCATCGTCTCCCCGTGGACCGTGGGCGGCAGGATCTTCTCCGAGGTCTCCGACCACACCTCGGGACTGCAGTTCATCGAGGCGATCACCGCGGCCGGCGGCCTGTCCGGCAACGGTCCCGTCACCTTCGGGCCGATCAGCAAGTGGCGGCGCAGGACCTTCGGCGACTTCACCGGGGCCCTTCGCCTGCACGACCGCAAACCGGCCCCCGCCAACCCGCAGTTCGAGGCCACCACCGCGGCGGCCAACCTCGCCGCGCAGGCCACGGCGGCGACCCAGCCGATGCCGCCGCGACCGGGGGCGACGCAGGTCATGCCGAGCCAGGGCCACTCGCACTGATCCCGCGGGTCACCCCCGCGTGAGCGCGTTCCCCACCCGGGGGCGCGCGAGGCCGCAGGGCCGTCCGCCACGAGCGGGCGGCCCTGCCGTCGTCGCGGTGCGCGCGGGCCCGCGGCGGACGGCGGGTCCGGCGTACAGCGCCCCGGCGAGGGCCCCGAGCCGTGGTGGACGGCGCGAGAACGCGCCCGCACACCGCAGCGGCGCGGGGCCGTCCGCGGGAGGCTCGGGCACGTGCGGTCCGCGCCGCTGCGTGCGGGCGGGCCGCCCCGTGCGTCAGCGTGACGGAGCCGGGGCGCGCCGCCGTCGGCATACGCGGCCGCCGTCCGCGCGGGACGGCGTCAACAGGCGGAGCCCGGCGAGGCTTTGGAGCGTCATCGCCGCGGCGGCCATGGCGGCGACGGCGAAGCCGCCGCGTGCGCCGAGCGCGTCGACCGCCCAGCCGGAGACGCCTGCCGCGGCAGCCGAGCCCGCCGCGCCGGCGGAGCCGAGCCAGGAGAACGCCTGGGTGAGGACGGCCCGGTGGACGGTGGACTCGGCGAGCACGGAGCAGAGCGCCAGCAGGAGCGGGATCGTGGCACCGGTCAGCGCCACGACCAGGGCGAGCCCCACCGACGACCCGACGGTGAGCAGCAGCAGCGTGCCGAGCGTCAGCGCGGCGGCCGCCGCGAGCAGCTGCACCGGGGCGGCGGCACGCCAGCGGCGCAGCCCGTACAGCCATCCGGCGACCAGGCCGCTGCAGCTGGAGACGGCGAAGATCGGGGCCGCGGCGCCCGGCGCACCGTGCTCGACGGCGAAGGCGGTGACCGACACCTGCATGGCGCCGAAGAAGACGCCGAGGGCGAGGTTGAGGCCCATCAGGACGACGACGGGGCTGCGCAGCAGCGCCCGGTCCTCGCCGGGGTGCGCGGCGCCGCCGCCCGTCGGCGGGGGCGCGCTGCCGCGCTGCGCCGCGAGGACCAGGCCCCCGCCCACCGTCAGCGAGGCCGCCAGCACCGTGCCGACCGCGGGATGCCCGGCCGCGGCGAGCGCGCTGACCGACGCGGGGCCCACGAGGTAGCCGACGGCGTTGCTGACGGACTCCAGTGCGAAGGCGGTGGGCAGTTCGCCCGCGCGGCCGGTGCGCAGCAGGGCCGCCCAGCGCGCCGCGGACATCGCGGCGAGTGGGGGAACGCTGGCCCCGACCAGGGCGCCGCCCAGGGCCAGCAGGGCGTCGGAGGCGTCGGCTGCGACCAGTGACAGCAGGAGGGCGACGGCGGCGGCGTGGCCGAGCAGTGCGGGCGGCAGGACCCGGGTCTGCCCGAACCGGTCCACGAGACGGGCCAGTTGTGGCGCCACGAGCGCGTCGGTCAGCGCGAACGCGCCGCCGACCAGGCCGGCGGCGGCGAAGGTGCCAGTCGCGCCGTGCACCAGCCAGACGATGCTGAGGCTGGTCATCGCGATGCCGACCCGCCCGAGCGAGGCCGGTAGGAAGAAGGCGGCGGCGCCCGGGGTGCGCAGCAGGGAACGGTAGGTCGCCGAGGGCACGGCGAGTCCCTTTCGCTGCCCGGCGGGACGGCGCTCCGGGGTCGTCGGTGCCCGAGAAGCGCCGACCCGTGGTGCCGCCTGGAACCGTCCAGTGGTGGCGCGGGAGGGGGGCACGGCCCCCGCACCGACTCCGTCACCGGGCAGGACTCTTGATGTGTCGTTGGTGGTGGTGAATCACCTCGATTCTCTTCGCACGGGCGGTCGCTGTCCACCCCGTCCCGACAGCAGGTCCGCCACCGCGGCGGGCGGCAGGGCCGGATTGGCCGCTGCCGCTTCGGCCGCCTGACCGTCCGGGTCGGCCACGAGGCCGGCGGCGACCGGCGGCGCCAGCGCCGGATGCCCGGCGGCCCACCGCCTGGCCCCGGGGTGCTCCAGGCAGACCAGCAGCGCGGTGGCCGTCGCGTCGCCGTGCTGTGCGATCACGCGGAAGTCCTTCCGCACCGGGCGTCCGTGGCGGGCCAGGTCCTCCAGCAGCGCCGGAGCGGCGTCGGGGTCGGCCGCCACCGCGGCGAGGACGTGCACGCCGTGCCGCTCGACCCCCGCGCGCAGCGGCGTGTCGGACAGGCCGGCGACCGCCTTGACCACCTTCGCGTCGGGGTCGTCGGCCAGTCGATCGCGGACCGTGTGCGGCAGGTCGCGCCGCCCCGCCGCGAGCATCCGCACCGCCGGGATCGGTGAGCAGGCCGACGCCTCGACCTCCGCCGGGGAGGCGGCGGCGATCCGCGGCGGCAGCGTGGCGCCGGCTCCCGCGGTGCCGGCGCGGGACGCGAGGACGTCGAGAGGCGCCCGCGGGTTGGCCGCGAGCCCGCGCCGCACCTCCGGTGTGGGGTCGTCGGCCGTCGCGCGCATCAGCTCCTCGCCGATCGCGGGGTTCGCGGCGAGGTCGGCGCGGACACCGGGGGGCGCGGTCCTCGGCGAGCGTGCGGTGGACCGCCGCGGGCAGGTCGCCGCGGGCGCGAGCGCCCGGTGCAGCAGCACCGGGCGGGAGCCGGCGAAGGCGGCGGCGGCCGCGGGGGCGGCCGGGTTCCGGAGGGCTGCCCGCCGTATGTCCTGCACGGCGGACTCGGGGCCGGAAAGGCCCGTGTATTCGGTGACGCACCGTGATTTCGCACGGTCGCTGAGTGAGCGAACGGCGGGGCCGGGTGATCCCAGCGACGTAACGCGCTTCACATACGAACGGGATTAGTAGACGCGATCCGGCCGGTCCGGCTCAACAGAGCGGTTGTACGGATTACGGCGCTCTTCTTCATGCCCCATCTACGCATTGTTCCGTAGCCGGGGTCTTTGACCCGTGAATTCGAAACCTCTAACAATTCACGAGTCCCCAACGGAAGAGGAAAAGCCTTATGCAGCTCCCCGCGATCCCGAAGAAGCTCCCCACCCTCGCCGCGTTCAACCGCCTGCCCAGGAAGCACAAGATCACCACGGTCGGCGCAGGCGCCGGTGCGGCGGTCGTGCTGGCAGTCACCGGTCTGCAGGCGACGGCCGGAGCCGGAGCGGCGACCGCGGCGGACGCACCCACAGGGTTCAGCGTCACCGCCGGGCAGCCGTTGAAGCAGCCGGTCTCCCTGACCGGCGCCACGACCGACCTCGCCACGCACAAGACCGTCTCGGTCGCCCCGAAGCACCAGCCCGACCTGGCGGCGGCCACCAAGCCGGCGCCGAAGAAGGCCGCCCCGAAGGCCACGGCGAAGAAGACCGCCGCCAAGAAGGCCACCGCGAAGAAGGCCGCCGCCGAGCACACCCACAAGGCCGCGTCGCGGTCCGCCAAGCGCACCGCGGTGCACCACGCCGCGAAGCCGGCCGCGGCGCCCCGGCACGTGGCGAAGACGTACGGCGACAACCTGGACGGCTGGATCCGCCAGTCCCTCGACATCATGCACGCCAAGGGCATCCCGGGCAGCTACGAGGGCATCCACCGCAACATCATCCGCGAGTCCAGCGGCAACCCCCAGGCGATCAACCTGTGGGACATCAACGCCCGCAACGGCATCCCCTCCAAGGGCCTGCTGCAGATGATCAACCCGACGTTCAACCGGTACCACGTGTCCGGCACGTCCTGGAACATCTACAACCCGGTCGCCAACATCACCGCCGCCTGCAACTACGCGGCCGACCGGTACGGCACCATGGACAACGTCAACTCCGCGTACTGAGCACCACCCCTCAGCACACCCCCTGAGCACCGTCTCGGGACAGTGGGCGCCGGCTTCTCCCCGCCAGGAGAGGCCGGCGCCCACGCGTCTGCGCATCAACCCCGCGCTCCGGGCAAGGCGGGGGACATGACTGACGCGCCGCGCGACCGTGACACTCCGTGGTCTCCGCTCGAGGACGACGACGTGGAGGACGAGGCCATGGACGAGGTCCTCAACTCCTACACCGAGGCCATCGAAGCCAAGGAGGACGAGCAGGAACCGGGCCCGAGGGAAAAGGATTCCGACCCGGAGTGAAAGAGCCGCGCCACCGCCCCGCCCGGAGATCGCTTCGACGTCGGCGGGATACGGTGCGCGCGACGCCGGAAATGCGTCGTCCTGACGGCCGAACGGGTGAATCGCGGTGGGCGCGGGGCGGCGGTCGCCGCCGGGGACGAGTGCTGCCAAGACAGTGGGGTCGCGTCGCCGCTTTCACAGCGACGACGCGCACTGCATCACTTGTCTCACTGTCGAGCGGGCGGGAGTAACGCACGTGGCTGTCCGAGTTGCCGTCATCTACTACAGCGCCACCGGGAACGTCCACCAACTGGCCCAGGCCGTCGCCCAGGGCGCCGAGAGCCGTGACGCCGACGTCCGGCTGCGCCGGGTGGCCGAGGTGGCCCCCGACACGGCCATCGACGCCAACCCGGCCTGGCGCGCGCATGTCGACGCCACCAAGGACTCCGTTCCGGAGGCGACCCTGGAGGACCTGGAGTGGGCCACCGCATACGCCTTCGGCACGCCGACCCGCTTCGGGAACGTCAGCTCCCAGCTCAAGCAGTTCATCGACCGCACCGGCCAGCAGTGGCAGGCCGGCGTCTTCCACAACAAGCCCGCCACCAGCTTCACCTCGGCGATGAACCGGCACGGCGGCCAGGAGTCGACGCTGCTGTCGGTGAACAACGTCTTCTACCACTGGGGCTGCATCATCGTGCCGCCCGGCTACACCGACCCGTCGCTCTTCGCGGCCGGCGGCAACCCGTACGGCACCAGCTGGCCGAGCGGCGGCGGTGAGGGTCCCGACCAGGCGACCCTGGACGCGGCGCACTACCAGGGGCGGCACCTGGCCGACATCGCCGGGCAGCTCAGGGGCTGAGCCACCCGCCGCCGCCCGCGGAGGCGGAGGGCGTGGGCGTCGGCTGAGGGGTGGCCGTGGCGGTGGGCCCCGACGGCTGCGTGGGCCCGCCGCCGCTCGCGCCCGTACCGCCGTCGGTACCGGAGCCGGCGCCCGGCGTGGCGGGCGCCGTCGGCTGCGACGTCGACGGGCCACCGCCGTGCGGCGCCGTGGTGGGGGTGGTCGGCCCCGTCTGCGCGCCCCCGCTGCCGCTGCCGGAACCGGCCGGCGCTGTGGTGGAGGTCCGCGGCGACGGCGTGTGCCCGGAGCCGGAGGACCCGCCGCCGGAGAAGACGTCGCCGACGGTGGTGCCTGAGCCGCTCCCGCTGAGGTTCTCGCCCGCCGCGGCCTCGTAGACGGTGATGCCGCCCATGGTCAGGCCGAACGCCAGCGCGACCGCGACCACCGGCCGCTTCCAGCCGCCCCGGCGGGCCCGGTGCAGCGTCGCCGCGGAGTACCCGCCTCCCGGCTGCGCCGCCGCCGGCTCTCCCGCGGCCGCGCCGAGCGCGCCCGATCCGTACAGCGCGCCCGATCCGTACAGCGTGCCCGAGCCGTACAGCGTGCCCGCGGCGTGGGGGTCGGTCGGTGCGTACGGGTCGGCCGCCGCGTCGTGTGCGCCGGTCGTCTCCTGCCGCTCCGGGCCGGACGGCGGCGGGACGGCAGCGCCGGCGTGTCGCGGCAGCCGGCGGACCCTCGGCTTGGCCTGGACGGCGACCTCCTGCATGTGCCGGCCGGTGCGCCGGAACGCGTGCTGGAAGATCGATCCGCCGCAGGTGCCGAGCACGCTGACCACGCCGGCGCCGAGGATGGTCCCGTAGACGCCGAGGTTCGCCGCCAGTTTCGCCGCCACGACCGCGGCGACGGCGCTTCCGGCCACCTGCGGCACGCTCAGGTCGAGCGACCTCTCCTTCCGCCTCTCCCCCGGGTGCTCGTCACCGACCTGCCGCTCGCCCATGCCCGACCTTGCCCTGCCCTCGTCTGTTCTCGTCTGCTCGTCTGTTCTCGTCTGGTGCCGTCGCCTCGACAAACGGCCAGACGTCCGCCCGGGGGCGCAAGTTCCGTTTGCGGGACTTTCGTGACATACCCCACGCGCGGGCGGGCGCCGGAGCGCCGCGTCGGTCCAGGACGGGCCGCAGGCCGCGGCGGTCGCCGGGCCGGCGCAGCACGGTGAGCGCGACCAGCACGGCGGCGAGCAGGAGCCCGGCGCCGAGGGTGAGCCCGAGCGCGGATCCCCGGTCGAGCGCGACGGGCTGCTCACCCGCTTCGCCCCGGCCGCGCCGTGCCCCGCCGCCGGCCGATCCGGCCGAGCCGGAGGGGCCGGGGGACGCCGCCCGCGGGCGCGCGGGATTTGCGTGATCCGCCGCAGCGAGCCGGCGTCTCCTGTCCATGAGGCGCGCAACGACGCGCAGGCGGCACCGGGCCCGGTCCTCACGCGGCGGGTTCGCGGCGGTCGCCGCGGCGCTGGCCGCGGTCGTGATCGTCACCTGGATCTCCCGGCCGCCCGGGACCGACCCGGCCCGGAGCGCGGACGCGCGGGCCGGGCGCGAGGCGTGCGTGCCGGCGAGGTGGCCGGCGGGCTGCACGCAGGTGTTCAAGAAGGCCGAGCCGTACGCCTGCTCGTACGCTTTCGACGACTCGGCCACCCTGGCGTGCAAGGGCGTGTGCTTCTAGCGGGTCACCTTCGGCACGAGCGGCGGCGGCTGAGCCGGCCGGCCCGCCGTGAGGGGGCCGCGCGCCGTCCCCGGGGCGGCGCTCTGCGTGCGCCCGGCGGGGCGGGTACGGAGCCGCGCTCCGTACCCGCCCCGCGTCGGACACCGGCCGGCCCCGGTCAGCCCGGTCAGCCCCGGTCAGCCCCGGTACGCGCTGAACCGCTTGGTCAGCGCGCGGATCTGCTCGTGCTCGCCGATCACGCCCACGGCGCAGAGGCCGAGTTCGGCCGCGGCCGAGCCGCCGACGAGCGCCCGGTAGTCCTCGAAGCGGTTGCTGAGGGCCTGGCCCTGCGCGGTGAACACGACGGTGTGCAGGTCCTGCGCCGACGCGCCCTCGACCAGGCCCGCCAGATGGCCGGCCCGGCCGGAGAGCACCACGGTGTTGTAGCGGATGCCCGCGTGCAGCAGGCCGTCCCGGTCCCGTACGTCATCGGCGTAGACGCGGGAGTCGATCCGGGCCAGCTGGCCCATGACGACCGCGGCGGCGTTGGCCACCGATCCGGCTTCCATGGACTTGTCCACGGCGATGGCGATGCGGAGAAGCTCGGTCAAGGCTGTCGGACCCTACGCTCGAAGACGACGAAGCTCATGGGCGTGCCGACGGAGAGTACCTCAAGGGTCTTCAGCCCGTAGTGGTCGGCACAGGTCTGGTTGGTGATGGCCGCGGACCGGCCGGAGTCCTCCAGCGCCGACCGGCAGGCGGCGCTGTTCGAGGAGGCGGTGAGAGCGTGTTCGGTCCTGCCCCGGACCGAGGACTCGAAGAGCCGGGTGGTCGCGGGGTGGTAGTGGACGGTGTCGAACCGTTCCTGCGAGGCGTGTTCCAGGGGCGCGGCGAAGACCATGTCCGGCAGCGGGCTGACGAACGCCTCCACCGCGCGCAGCTCCGGGTCGAAGAAGAAGGAGCGGATCTCCGGGTAGGCCCCGGCGACCAGAAGGGCGTCGTGCCGGCCGCTCTTGACCGTCTCGGCCGCCAGCTCGAAGGACGGGTAGCCCAGCAGGCGCCGGCACTTGCCCTGGGCGCCCCAGCGCATGCCGACCGTCACGCTGCAGGTCAGTCCTGCCGGGTCGTCCGCCAGCGTGGCCGCGGAGTCATAGCGCGGTTCGTGCTCGACGTCGGCGCTGAAAGGGGCGACAGGCAGTGTCAATTCCGTCGTCACGCCGCCGACCCCCGGTATTCCGCTCCTGATAAGTCACTGGTCGAGTTCATAAAAACCAATCCCGTCGAGATATCGGATCGTTCCCATGTCCCGCAAGACCACTTCTTCCACCTCGTGCATCAGGTTGACTATGACTGGATAGGAGGTGTCGTCCACGGTCTTTTTGATCTCGCCGCCCGGTTTCACCAGCTCCCACATCTCCCGGAAGCTCTCCAGCGCGCGGATATCATCGATGTGCGGGTACCGGCCCAGCTTTCCCGCCACCGGGGAGATGAGCGCCACCCACGCGAAGTGCCGGTCGATCGTGTACGGCGTGCCGCGCCTGGCCGCGAAACGGTGCGGCCGCACATAGGAGTCCACCGCCCAGTCGAGTTGCGATTCCCCCGCGGCCAGCCGCGCGTAATGCGGCAGATCGCCGCCGGACAGCCGCGCCCCGGCCTCGATCAGGCACGGCCCCTGCGGTGTCATCTTCAGCTCCACGTGGGCGGGGCCGTGGCGGACGCCGAGGGCGTCCAGCACCCCGAAGGCGTACGCGACCAGGGTGTCGTGCAGGTCGCCCTGGCGCGGTACGAGCCAGCAGCCACCGGACAGGTCCCGGATGCCGTTCACCGAGAACCGGGCGCTGCGCCAGATCTCGGCGGCGTGGTGGGCGCCGTCCAGGCTGGCGGTGTTGACGATGTACTCGGTGCCGACCAGGTACTCCTGGGCGAGCACCGCAGTGTTGGGCAGCGAGAAGATGTCCGGCGCGCCGACGATCCGGCGGAAGGCCGCCGCGGACTGCTCCGGGGTGTCGCAGAAGGCGACGCCGTCGCCTCCGGCGCTGCTCAGCGGCTTGACGACGATCCGCCCGCCGGTCTTGCGGTGCCATTCCACCAGGTCATGCTCGGTCTCCGCGCGTAACTGCCGGGCGGTGCGCAGCCCGGCCTCGCGCACCGCCTCCGCCATCGCGGCCTTGTCACGGCGGGCGTGGCTGAGCGCGGTGCCGTTGGTCGGCACCCCGAGCGCCTCGCCGAGCACGTCGGTGAAGGCCACGCCGTACTCGCCGCCGGCCATGACGGCCACCGGGTCGTACGGCGCCAGGGCGGCGACGGTGGCGGCGAGGTCGCCGTCGTGGACGATGTTCGCCGTGTAGTTCTCCCACGCGGGGCGGGACGCGGCGTACACGCCCGGAGGGGTCGGTGAACTCTGCACCCGGACGCAGGAAAATCCCGCGTCCAGGAATGCGGGGGCTATATGGCGGGCGGTCTGCGGCACTCCGTGCGACGCGGTCTCATAGGTGTCGACGAGAACCACATGACGCCGCCCTGCGGTGGAATTGCTCATTGTGTGCGCCCCCTCCCCCGGTGGCCGAAGCCATCGCCAGATTATTTGTTCGCGCGTTCGCGAGTGTCAATCGCGTCTCAGAATCTGGGACAAGCCCCGGCGGTGGCCGGTAAGCGGTCGCGCCCGGTACGAGGATACCGAGAGACCGGCCGTGGTCGACATAATTCGGGCCGCCTGCGAGTATCCGGCCATGACGACGACACAGACGTTCACAGACGGCCTCCGCGGCAGGGCGGCGAGCGCGGCCAAGGCCCGTTTCGGGGGGCTTCCCGGCGCCTTCTGGATTCTCTGGTCGGGCACCCTGCTAAACCGTCTCGGGACGATGGTGTATCCCTTTCTGGCCATTTATCTCACATCCAAGCGGGGATTTTCGGCCACCGGGGCAGGCACCGTGCTGGCCGTGTTAGGGGCCGGCGGAGTGCTCTCCCAGCCGATCGGCGGAATGATCGCCGACCGCTGGGGGCGCCGGGTGGCGCTGACCGGCGGCACGGTGGCCACCGGCCTGACCATGCTCGCCCTGGGATACGCGCGCGGCACCGCCGCGGTGATCGCCCTCGCCTTCCTCCTCGGCCTGGTCACCGACCTGTTCCGGCCCGCGTCCCAGGCGATCGTGGCGGACGTCCTGCCGTCCGAGGAGCGCCCCAGGGCCTTCGGGCTGCTGCTGTGGGCGGTCAACCTCGGTTTCTCGCTGTCCATGGCGGCCGGCGGCGCGCTGGCCCGCGACGGCTTCCTGACCTTGTTCTGGATCGACGCGCTGACCTGCGCCGGGTTCGGCGTGCTGGTCTGGTTCGGGGTGCCGGAGCAGAGCGCGCAGGCGGCGTCGGGACAGCGCGCCGGCCGCGCCGCCGACGTCCTGCACGACCGGCTGATGCTCACCTTCGTCCTCCTGGTGTTCCTGTGCGCGGTCGTCTTCACCCAGTCCCTCAGCACCCTGCCGCTGGTGATGCGCCGGGACGGGCTTCCCACGTCGGCCTACGGCCTGGTGATGGCGCTCAACGGGCTGACCGTCGTCGTGCTGCAGCCGCTGCTCGGCCACCGGCTGTCCCGGCTGGACCGCACCGGCGGCCTCGTCCTCGGCATGCTCCTGATGGGCGCGGGCAACGCGCTGACCGCCTTCGCCTCCGCCACCCCCGGCTACGCCGCGACCCTCGTGGTGTGGACGGTCGGCGAGGTCCTGGTCACCTCGATCGGCGCGGCCCTCGTCGCCGACCTCGCGCCCGCGCAGCTGCGCGGGCGCTACAACGGCTGGTACGGCATGGCGTGGGGGGCGGGCGCCTTCGCCGCGCCCCTGGTCGGCACCCGCCTGCTGACCGTCGGCCCGTCCGCCCTGTGGTTCACCTGCGGCGCGCTGTGCGGGGTCGCGGCGCTCGGGCAGTGGGCGCTGCGCGGGCCGGTCAGGCGGCGGACGGCGGTCCGGGCGACCGGCTGACGGCCGCCTCCCCCTTGCGGAACACCTCCGCGGCGTGCAGGAAGCGGTCGTTGGCGGCGGGCTCGGCGACCGTCACCCGGACCCCCTCCCCCGCGAACGCGCGGACCAGCACCCCCTCGTCCTCGCACCTGCGGGCGAACTCCTCCGTCCGCCCGTCCGTGCGCAGCCACACGAAGTTGGCGTGCGACGGCGGCACCGGCCAGCCCTGGTCCAGCAGCGCCGCGTGGACCCGCTCGCGCTCCGCCACCAGGGACGCGACCCGCTCGCGCATCGCGTCCCCGGCCCGCAGCGAGGCCACCGCGGCCTCCTGGGCGAGCTGCGTCACGCCGAACGGGACGGCCGTGCGCCGCAGCGCCTCGGCCACCGGCGGGTGCGCGACCGCGTAGCCCACCCGCAGTCCGGCCAGCCCGTACGCCTTGGAGAAGGTCCGCAGCACGCAGACGTTGGGCCGGTCGCGGTAGAGCCGCACGCCGTCGGGGAACTCGTCGGCCCGGACGAACTCCAGGTACGCCTCGTCGAGCACCACCAGCACGTCGCGGGGCACCCGGTCCAGGAACCGCTCGAGTTCGGGCCCGCGCACCAGGGTGCCGGTCGGGTTGTTGGGGTTGCAGACGAAGACCAGCCGGGTCCGGTCCGTCACGGCGGCGGCCATCGCGTCCAGGTCGTGCGCCTCGCCCGCCGCCAGCGGGATGTGCACCGGGCGGGCGCCGGCGATCCGGGTGAGCACCGGGTACGCCTCGAACGAGCGCCAGGCGAAGAGCACTTCGTCGCCGGGGCCCGCCGTCGCCTGGAGCAGCTGCTGGGTCACGCCGACGGAACCGGTGCCGGTGGCGATGTGCTCGCGGGGTACGCCGAGCCGCTCGGCCAGCTCCGCGACCAGACCGGTGCAGGCCAGGTCCGGGTAGCGGTTGAGCGAGGAGGCCGCGGCCACCGCCCGCTCCAGCACGCCGGGCAGCGGCGGGAACGGGTTCTCGTTCGAGGACAGCTTCCACACCGGTCCGCCCGCCGCGGCGGCGGAACGCCCCGGCCGGTAGGCGGGTATCCGGTCCAACTCGGGCCGCAGCACGGGCATGTGCTCCACCACAGCAATCTCCTCGGTCACGCGGGGCGACGGATCGCGACGGTTCGCGGCGGCCATCATCGCCCGGTGCCGCGCGCCGTCCGGGGCTGTTCCGCACAAGTGTCCGGAACGCGTCGGTCCTGTGTCGCGGCCGACCCCCGTGCCCCGCCGTCCCCGGTGGGGGCCCGCCGGAAGCGGCGGGGCCCCCACCGGAGCCGGTCAGAGGTGGTAGAGCCGTCCGGCGAACCGGCGGGCGAAGCCGTCGGCGGTGTCCGCGGTGACGGTCACGTCGTAGCGGCCGGCCGCGGTGGCGGCGACGGTGCCGGTCCAGGTGGCGCCGGCCGCCACCTGGACGGTGCGGGCCGAACCGCCGGACGCCCCGTGGGCGACGTTGGCGGCGATGGTGAAGACGGCTGCCGCGTGGCCCCCGTTGGTCAGGGTCAGCGTCAGGGTGGCGCCGTCCCCGCGGTCGGTGACGGCCGCCTCAGGGTGGGCCTTGGTGGTGCTCGCGGCGGTGCGGACGTCGCCCTGGAAGCCGCGCAGGTAGCCGTCGGGGCCGAGCAGGTCGAAGTCGTACGGGCCGCCGCCGTAGGTCTGGGCGCTGAAGTAGTCGGAGACCGAGCCGCCGACCGGGCAGGTGTACCGCCAGTCGGCGAATGCCCGGTGGTTGACGGTGTATGCGGCGAAACCGGCGCCCAAGGTGCCGCTGTTGACGGTCTTGAACCAGATCCGGCCGGTGGCGGTGTCGGTCCAGGACGTGGTGTCGAAGCGGTAGCCGAGGGGACGCGCGGGCCGGTCGCCGGTCTCCTGGGCCGGCTGGGCCGGCGAGGAGGAGGGCGCGTTCGCGGCGGGCAGCGAGTCCTGCGCGTCGGCCTGCCGCACCAGCGCGGCGGTGTCCGGCAGCCCGGGGAAGGCCGTGCTGGTCCGGGTGAAGTCGAACGCGGAGGTGAGGTCGCCGCAGACGGTGCGCCGCCAGGCGGAGATGTGGGGTTCCGCCACTCCGGTCCACTGCTCCACGAAGCGCAGCACGGAGGTGTGGTCGAACACCTCGGAGCAGACCCGGCCGCCGGCGCTCCAGGGGGAGATGACGGTCATCGGCACCCGGGGGCCGAGCCCGATGGGCGCGCCGCCGACGAACTCGTCGGCGGTGCCGGCCGGCGGCACCGGAGGCACCACGTGGTCGAAGAAACCGTCGTTCTCGTCGAAGTTGAGGAACACGGCGGTCCTGGCCCACACGTCGGGGTGGGCCGCCAGGGCCGCGAGGACCCGCCCGGCGTAGTCGGCGCCGTAGGCGGGCGGGTACGCGGGGTGCTCGGACCTGGCGGCGGGCGCCACCACCCAGGACACCTGCGGGAGGGTGCCCGCCGCCACGTCCGCGGTGAACGCGGCGACGGAGTCGGTGGTCTTGAGCATGCCGCGCTGGTAGAGGGCGGAACCGGTCGGCGCGTTGCGGAAGGAGGTGAACCAGGCGAGCGGGTTGTCGTCGTAGTTGTCGGTCTCCTGGTAGACGCGCCAGCTCACGCCGGCCGCCTGGAGCCGCTCGGGGTAGGTGGTCCAGGTGTAGCCGGCCTCGCTGTTGTCGGTGACCGGGCCGCCGGCGGTGCCCGCCGGGTCGATCCAGCCCGACCACTGGTAGAGGCGGTTGGGGTTGGTCGGTCCCTGCACCGAGCAGAAGTACTGGTCGCAGATGGTGAAGGCGTCGGCGAGCGCGTACTGCCACGGGACGTCCGCCCGGGTGTAGTAGCCCATCGCCTTGGCGGACTTGGCGGGAATCCAGTTGTTGTACAGGCCGCCGTTCCAGGCGCTGTGGGTGCCCGACCACGAGTGGTCGAGGTCGCTGACGCGCTGCGCGTCGGTGGTGGCGGTGTCCAGGTGCCAGGGCCGCAGCACGGCGCCGCCCGCGGAGCCGCTGCGGGTCTGCTGGAAGACGTCGGAGCCGGCCGGGAAGCGCAGCCGCGCGGTGTCGGCGAAGCCGTGGACGCCTTGGAGCGTCCCGAAGTAGTGGTCGAAGGAGCGGTTCTCCTGCATGAAGATCACGACATGCTCGACGGAGTCCAGCGAGGCGCTGCCGGTCGCGGCGGCGGCCGACGCGGCCCGCAGGGCTGCGGGCAGCGCCTCCAGGCCGACGGCCGCGCCGAGGGCGCCGGCGGAGTGCAGGAACGTACGGCGGTTGACGGGTGACACGGGCTTCCTCCGGAAGGGTGCGCTGCGCTGCGGCAGCGGCCGGGCGGGGGTCGGTGTGCGGGTACGTCGGTGCGCGTGCGGTGCGGGTACGGAATGGTGCGGATACGGGTACGGGTACGGGCGCGTGCGTGGGGCGGGCGGGGCTGTCCGGCGGTGGCCTCAGCTGCCGGTGGCGTCCTTCCAGGCGTCCACGTACGACGTCAGGTTGGTGTTGACGTCGTTCCAGTCGGGGGTGAAGACGTCGACTCCGGCCATGATCTGCCGGAGCTTCCGGGCGTTGGGGTCGGTGGCCTCCACGTCGGTGCGCGCGGCGAAGCCGCCGCCGACGGAGGACACCTGCCGCTGCACCTCGGCGCTGAGGAAGAAGTCCATGAGCTTCTTCGCGGCGTCCTCGTGCGGCCCGTTCCTGACCACGCCCGCCGCGTACGGCAGGCCGAAGGTGGTGGGCTCGGAGGTGGCGTCGGCGGCGGGGAAGAAGATGCCCTGGTGCGGCATGGAGGCCATGTCGGCGTAGTTCATCTGCACGTCGCCGTTGGCGATCAGCAGCTCGCCCTTGTCGACCTTGCCGGCGAGCTGGCCGGTGGACGCCGACGGCCCGACGTTGCTGGCCTGGAGCTTCTTCAGGTAGGCCAGCGCCGGGTCCTTGCCGCCCAGGTCGTGCATGGCCTTGATCAGCACGGCGGTGCCGTCGCCGGCCACACCCGGGGTGCTGTACTGCAGCTTGTCCTTGTACGCGGGGGCGAGCAGGTCGGCCCAGGTCTTCGGCGGCCGCGGGACCTGCTCGGTGTTGTAGATGAAGCACAGGTAGTTGTCGACGATGGACACCCACGCGCCGTGGGCGTCCTTGTCGGCGGCGGCGACATGGTCCTCACCGGCGGCCGTGTACGGGTCGAGCAGGCCCTTGGACGCGGCCTGCTGGATGAACGGCGGCAGCGTGACGACGACGTCGGCCTGGGTGTTGGACCGCTCCCGCACCAGGCGCTGGACCATCTCGCCCGAACCGCCCTCGACGTAGCGGACCTTGATGCCGGTCCTGGCGGTGAACTGCTGGAAGACCTTGTCGTAGAAGCCGTCGCCGTTCTCGCTCTTCAGGCCGTCGGCGCTGTAGACGGTCACCTCGGTGGACGGCTTGCCGTCGGCGGCGTGGGAGGCGCCGCCGCAGGCGGTGAGGGCTCCGCCGAGCGCGAGCGCTGCGAGCAGGGCGGTGGCGGTGCGGAACGGGGGCGGGGTGACGTGGTGCATGACGGGTCGTACTCCTCGGATCGGGGCACACGGGGAAGCGGGAGGGACGGTCAGCGGTGGGCGGCGCGGGTGCGGGCCCGGCCCATGACCAGCAGGACGGCCAGCGTGGCGAGCATCAGCACGACGGCCAGGGCCGCCCCGGTGAACAGGGCGCCGCGGTTGGTGGTGGCGTAGATCTGGACGGGCAGCGGCGTCCAGTCGGGCGGGTAGAGCATCATCGTGGCGCTCAACTCCCCCATGGACATGGCGAAGCACAGGCCGGTGGCGGCGGTCAGGGACGGCAGCAGCAGCGGCAGCCGGATCCGCCACAGCACGTACAGCGGTGGCGCTCCCAGGCTCGCGGCGCTCTGCTCGTAGGCGGGGTCGAGGCGGGTCAGCGCCGCCCCGACCGACTGGTACGCGAAGGCGGTGACCAGCACGGTGTGCGCGAGGACGACGATCCACGGCGTGCCGTTGAGCAGGATCGGCCGCCGGGAGAAGGCGACCAGCAGGGACAGGCCCACCACCACCGACGGCACCGCGACCGGCAGCATGAACAGGACGTCGAGGACCCGTCGCAGGGCGCCGCGCAGGCGGTGCGCGGCGAGCGCCGCCCAGGTGCCGGTGGTGAGCGCGAGCAGGCTCGCGCCCGCGGCGGTCAGCAGGCTGGTGGTGAGGGAGTGCAGGGCGTCGCCGCGGGTGGCCTCCCGGTAGTGGGCGAGGGTCGCCCCCGAGGGCAGCGCGCCGCTCCAGTGCGAGGCCAGCGACGCCATGACGACGACGAGGAAGGGCAGCGCGAACAACGGCAGGAAGAGTACGAGGAAGACGGCCCAGCAGGCCGCGCGCCCGGTTCGGCTATGCACCAGCACGGCGGCCACCTCCCAGGGCGCGCGCCATCGCCGCCCGGTACAGGCCGTAGCAGGCGGCCGACAGCAGGACGGAGGCGACCGCGACGACGCACGCGCCCGGGTAGTCCCCGTCGAGGATGGCTTTGGAGTAGACCAGCAGCGGCAGGGTGGTGACGCCCTTGGCGCCGGTGAACAGCACGATGCCGAACTCGTTGAGGCACAGCACGAGCACCAGGCCGCCGCCCGCGGCCAGCGCGGCGAGCGACTCGGGGAGGATCACCTGGCGCACGATCCGGGGAGCGCGTGCCCCGAGCGACGCGGCGGCCTCCAGTTGGGCCGGTTCGACCTGGGAGAAGGCCGCGAGCAGGGGCCGCATCACGAAGGGCGTGAAGTACGTGACCTCCGCCAGCAGCACTCCCCAGGGGGTGCGCAGGAAGTCCACCGGGCCGCTCGCCGCGCCGGTGAGGTCGGTCCACGCGCCGTTGGCCAGGCCGGCGCTGCCGTAGACGAACAGCAGGGCGAGGGTGATCAGGAAGGACGGGAAGGCCAGGAAGACGTCGATGAAGCGGCCCAGCACCTTGGCGCCGGGGAAGGGCACGAAGGCGACCACGAGGGCCAGACCGAAGCCGAGCACCAGGCAGCCGGCCGTGGAGGCCGCCGCGATCCACACCGTGTTCCACACGGCGCTGCGGAAGGAGTGCTCGCCCAGCACCTGGCGGTAGGCGTGCGCCGAGCGCGGGCCGGTGTCGGGGGTGAAGGACTGCCGGACCACCAGCGCCAGGGGGTACAGGAAGAACAGGCCGAGCGCGGCCACCGGCGGCAGCGCCCACAGCGTCCGGAGCAGCGCCGGGCGGGCGGAGCGGGCCCGGCGTGGCACGCGGTCCGGCGTAGCACCGGCCGCATGCGCCGCCGCGCCGGGCTCCCGAGGCTCGCCCGAGCCGGTGGCCGGCCTCGTCGCGGGGCGTGCGCTAGCCAACGGGCTGCCCTTCCGTCAGGCCGCCGGGCAGCAGCAGCGCGTCGTCGGGGTCGAAGGCGAGGGCGACGGCGTCTCCGGGTCGCGGCGGCTGCCGCAGGTCGCCCACGTCGGCGCGCACGGTGTGTCCCTCGGTGTCGACGAGCAGCCGGTGGGTGTGGCCGCGCCACTGGACACCGGTGACGGTGCCGTGCAGCAGGTTGCCGCCGGTGTCCGGCTCCCTGCCGCCGCCGGCGAGCCGCAGGGCGTGCGGCCGCAGGCACAGGGTGGCCTGGGCGCCGGGCGCGGGGCCGTCGCCGGCCGGTGCGGCGTCCGGGCCCAGGGTGAGCGCGACGTCGCCGAGACGGGCCGTGCGGCCGTCGCCGACGGTCACCGGCAGCAGGTTGGCGCTGCCGACGAATCCCGCGGTGAACGCGGTGCGCGGGCGCCGGTACAGGTCCTGGGGCGTCCCGCAGTCCTGGAGCCGCGCCTGGTCGAGGACGGCGATCCGGTCGGCGAGGGTCAGCGCCTCGATCTGGTCGTGGGTCACGTACAGCACCGAGACGTCGGGCAGCTCGCGGTGCAGCCGGGCGAGTTCGGCGAGCATGTCGGTGCGCAGCCGGGCGTCGAGCGCGGACAGCGGTTCGTCGAGCAGCAGCACGTCGGGGCGTACGGCCAGCGCGCGGGCGATCGCCACGCGCTGCTGCTGGCCGCCGGACAGCTCGCGCGGGTAGCGGCGGGCGTAGGCGGCCATGCCGGTCGTCTCCAGCACCTCCGCGGCGCGCGCGGCGGCCTCCGCCCGCCCGACCCGCCGGGCCCGCAGGCCGAAGGCGACGTTCTGATCGACCCTCAGGTGCGGGAAGAGCGCGTACTGCTGGACCACCATGCCGACGCCGCGCCGGTGCGGCGGCAGGGACGTGACGTCCCGGCCGCCGATGAACACGCGGCCCGTGGTGGGCGCCACGAATCCGGCGACGGCGCGCAGCGCGGTGGTCTTGCCGGAACCCGAGGGCCCGAGCAGCGCCACCACCTCGCCGGGCGCCACCTCCAGGTCGAGGCCGTCGAGCACGGTGGTGCGGCCGTAGACCACGCCGACCCGGTCGAAGCGGATCCCGGACCGGGTCACGAGCCGTACTCCCGCAGCAGGTCCGGCAGGTCGGCGACCGACCGCAGGACGTGGGTGGCGCCGGCCTCGCGCAGGCGGTCCTCGCCGTGCGCGCCGGTGGTCACGCCGGCCACCACGGACGCGCCGGCCCGCACACCGGTGAGCATGTCGTACGCGGTGTCGCCGACCACCGCGATCTGCTGGACGGCCTCCGCGCCGGTGCGCAGCGCCGCGGTGAGCACCATGTCCGGGTAGGGGCGGCCGCGGCCGGCGTCGGCCGGGCACAGGGTGAGGTCGGCGATGCCGGTCCAGCCCAGTGCGGCCAGCAGCGCGTCCTGGGTGGTGCGGGAGAAGCCCGTGGTGAGCACGACGGTGCGGCCGTCCGCCCGCAGCCTGCCGATCGTCTCCTCGGCGCCGGGGAGCGGAGCGCAGCGGCCCGCGGAGAGCAGTTCCGCGTAGGCCCGCTCGAAAGCGGTGTTGGCGCGTCGCGCGGTCTCCTCCTCGCCGAACAGGGCGCGGAACACGGTGATCTTGGACTCGCCCATGGTGGCGCGGACATGGTCGAGTTTGGCCGCGTGGTCGGCGCTGCCGGGGGCGACGCCCATCTCCTCGGCGGCGCGGGTGAAGGCCAGTTCGACCAGGCCGTCGTCGGCGACGGTGGTGCCGGCCATGTCGAGCACGACCAGCCGGATCGGATGCGCCGGGCGGCCGGACGAGCCGGCGGGGGCGGGAACGGGAACGGGAACGGGCTGCGGGGAGGGTGCGGTGGAGGTCATGGGGTTCACCAGCCGATCGTGTTCGCGGTGGTCTCGCCGATGGCCGGCGAGCAGGTCATGCCGCGGCCGCCGGGGCCGGTGACCAGCCACACCCCGTCGGTCACCTCCTCGCGGTGCACCACCGCCGCCGGATCGGTGCACTGCGCGTACACCCCGGCCCAGCGGCGCCGCACCGCCGGCAGCGGACGGCCGAGCAGCTCCGCCGCGCGCTCCCTGAGGTGGTCGTACGGGTCCTCGGTGACGTCGAAGCCGAACGCCTCGTCGTACTCGTGGGTGTCACCGACGGTCAGCGAGCCGTCGGCCCGCTGGACCAGCAGCAGTTGCATACGGTGGGCGGCGGCGACCGGCGGCTGCGGCTGCCCTGCGCCCAGCGCCTCCAGTGCCGTGCCCGCGTAGGCGGGGTAGTAGCGGAAGGAGTCGGCGTCGGCCACCGAGGTGGTGAGTGCCTCGCCGAGCGGAGCCGTCTGCGCCATCTGCAACCGGACCCGGCGCACCGGCAGGCGCGGCGCCAGTTCGCGGACCAGGCCGGAGAGCCAGGCGCCGGTCGCGACGACGACGCTGTCGGCGCGGTGCACCGCGCCGTGGTCGTCGCGGACCAGGCCGGTGCCGACCTCCCGTGCCTCGCGGCCGGGCAGGAAGGTGTAGCGGCCGGTGGCCTCCAGGTGCGCGCGGAGCGCCGGGAGCGCGACCCGCGGTTCGACCGCGGCGTCCCGGTCGCACAGCAGCGCGCCGAGGAAGTCGCCGCGCAGCGCGGGATTGCGCGCGCGGGCCTGCTGCCGCGTCAGCCAGGAGAAGCCGCGCTCGGGAGCGTCGGGGAGCTTCAACGCCTCGTCGACGACGGCCTGTTCGGCCTCGGTGCGTACCGGAGTCAGCGAGCCGTTGGCGCGGAAGCCCACCCCTGGCGCGCGGGCGCCGATCTCCTCCCACAGCTGCCTGGCCCGCAGCGCGGTGGCCAGCTCCTCGCCGACCGCGCGGCCGCCGACCCAGACGAGGCCGAAATTGCGGACGGAGGCGCCGCGCGCCTCGCGCTCCCGCTCCAGATGGACAACCTGATGGCCGCGCTGGACCGCATGCCAGGCATGCATGGTTCCGAGGACGCCGCCTCCGACGACAGTGACTTTCACGGCGACGACGTTCCCGGTGTGCGGTGGCGCGCAGGCGTCCGGCAGCCGACGCGGCAGTGAACTGCCCAGCACATTTGGACTAGACCCGTTATCTTTCCGTGACCAAAGGGGCGGTGCCGGCCCAACCGTGGCGGGCGGCTGAGGCGTACCCGCCCAGTCCTGCCAGGTCAGTCGTCGCGGCTCAGGTGCACCGTGAAGCTGAAGCGGTCCCCGCGGTACAGGGAGCGGACGCGTTCGAGCGGCGCGCCGTCGCCGCCGCGGCTGGTGCGGTGCAGGAGCAGCATCGGCAGGGCCGGCGGCGTGCCGATGAGCAGCGCCTCGCGCGGCGTGGCGAGCACCGTCTCGATCCGTTCGTCCACGTCGGCGGGCACCACGCCGACGGTGTCGCGCAGGAAGGCGTAGAAGGAGGTGTCGGGTGCGAAGTCCCGGTCGAGGTGCGGCACTCGGGCCACCGACAGGTACGTGCTCTCCAGGCCGACGCGCTCCTCGTCCGCGAGCAGCACCCGCTCCATGTGCCAGACCGGGTCGCCCGCCGCGAGGCTCAGCTCGGCGGCCAGCACCGGGTCCGCGCCGAGTCGTTCCAGCCCGATGAGGAAGCGGCCGGGGGTGCGGCCCTGGCGCCGCACCCCCTCGGTGTAGCTCCCGGTGGACAGCGGCTGGACCAGCTTCGGCCCTGCGACGACGGTGCCGCGGCCCTTGCGCCGTACCCGCCCCTGGATCAGCAGTTCGCGCAGCGCCTGCCGGACCGTCTCGCGGGCCACCCCGAAGTCGACCGCCAACTCGCGCTCCGCGGGCAGGACGGCGCCCTCACCGAGGTCGTCGAGGACGGCCTCCAGCCGCGTCTTCACCGCGAAGTACTTCGGCACCCGGCCGTGCTCGGGGATGCCGGCGCGGATGGGTGTGTGCGCATCGGCGGCGTCGCTCATCCCATGATCCTCGCAGACGCGGGCGCCGCGGCCGTGCGGCAGCCGTCCCGCGGGGAGGACTCCGAGGGCGGGGCGGGCGTGGCAGGCGGGGCGGGGACG
>NZ_JAZEWV010000054.1:0-35617 GCF_036353415.1 Actinacidiphila polyblastidii | reverse complement strand
GGCGTATGCGTCGGGTACGTCGGCGGCGTATGCGTCGGGTACGTCGGCGGCGTATGCGTCGGGTGCGTCGGCGGCGTATGCGTCGGGTGCGTCGGCGGCGTATGCGTGGGATGCGTCGGGTGACCCGGGTGACCCGGATGCGTGTGGGTCGGGTGCGTGGGGTGGCCCGGGTGGCCGGGGTGACCCGGATGCGTGGTGGTCGGCGGCGTGGAGGGCGGGCAGCTGGTGTCGCCGGTGCTCGGCGACGGCCAGCCGGAGTCGGAGTCGGACGGGCCGGCCGAAGGCCACCCGGTGTCGGAGTAGCCCCAGTCCTGGTTCCCGTCGTCCGCCAGGGCGGCGCCCGAGGCGGAGCTGGGAAGCAGCAGGCCGGCCGCGGCGATGACCGCCGCGCCGGCCACGGCAGTGACTGCCGCAACGGCTCGGAACGTCCCACGCTCGCGCGGCTCGGCGGGGGGCGGCTTCTGCTGGTGATCCATGGGGGCAGAAAACATCAAATACGACTCTTCATCTCGGCTGCCACGGAGGCGCGCCCGCAAGAATCCACCGGATGGCGACGCGGCCGCCCCGGGGTTGGCCGCCGTGCGGGTGGCCGCCGTGCGGCACCCGGGTGATCCGTGCCGGCACGGCCATCCGGTCATCCGTCAGGTCACCCGTCCGGTCACCGGGGTGACCTCGGACACCCGGGCCCGCCCGCCATCCGAAGTACAGTGGTCTGTTTCCCCGACGCGTTTTCCGACGTGTTCTCCGACCGCGGAGGTCCCTGCGTGTCCTGCCTGATCGTCCAGAGCGACAAGACCCTCCTGCTGGAGGTCGACCACGAGCAGGCGGACGCCTGCCGCCGTGCCATCGCCCCCTTCGCGGAGCTGGAGCGCGCCCCGGAGCACATCCACACCTACCGCCTGACCCCGCTCGGCCTGTGGAACGCGCGGGCGGCCGGCCACGACGCCGAGCAGGTGGTGGACGCGCTGGTGGAGTTCTCGCGCTATCCGGTGCCGCACGCGCTGCTCGTCGACGTCGCCGAGACGATGGACCGGTACGGGCGGCTGCGGCTGAGCAAGGACCCCGCACACGGTCTGGTGCTGACCAGCACCGACCGGCCGGTGCTGGAGGAGATCCTGCGGTCCAAGCGGGTCCAGCCGCTGGTGGGCGCGCGGATCGACGCGGACACCGTGGCCGTGCACCCCTCGGAGCGCGGGCAGATCAAGCAGGTGCTGCTGAAGCTGGGCTGGCCCGCGGAGGACCTCGCCGGGTACGTGGACGGCGAGGCGCACCCCATCGAGCTGGACGAGGAGGGCTGGGCGCTGCGGCCGTACCAGAAGCAGGCCGTGGAGGGCTTCTGGCACGGCGGCTCCGGTGTGGTGGTGCTGCCGTGCGGCGCGGGCAAGACGCTGGTCGGGGCGGGCGCGATGGCGCAGGCCAAGGCGACCACGCTGATCCTGGTGACGAACACCGTCTCGGCCCGGCAGTGGAAGCACGAGCTGGTCAAGCGGACCTCGCTGACCGAGGACGAGGTCGGCGAGTACAGCGGCACCCGCAAGGAGATCCGGCCGGTCACCATCGCCACCTACCAGGTGCTGACCACCAAGCGGAAGGGCGTGTATCCGCACCTGGAGCTGTTCGACTCGCGGGACTGGGGCCTGATCGTCTACGACGAGGTGCACCTGCTGCCCGCGCCGGTGTTCAAGTTCACCGCGGACCTCCAGGCACGGCGGCGGCTGGGGCTGACGGCGACGCTGGTGCGCGAGGACGGCCGCGAGTCGGACGTCTTCTCGCTGATCGGGCCGAAGCGGTTCGACGCGCCGTGGAAGGAGATCGAGGCGCAGGGCTACATCGCGCCGGCCGACTGCGTCGAGGTGCGGGTGAACCTGACCGACTCCGAGCGGCTGGCGTACGCGACCGCGGAGGCGGAGGAGAAGTACCGCTACTGCGCGACGACGGCGACCAAGCGCAGGGTCACCGAGGCGCTGGTGGCCAAGCACGCGGGGGAGCAGACGCTGGTCATCGGGCAGTACATCGACCAGCTGGACGAGCTGGGCGAGCATCTGGGCGCCCCGGTGATCAAGGGCGAGACGTCCAACGCGCAGCGCGAGAAGCTCTTCGAGGCGTTCCGGCAGGGCGAGATCTCGGTGCTGGTGGTGTCGAAGGTGGCGAACTTCTCGATCGACCTGCCGGAGGCGACCGTCGCCATCCAGGTGTCCGGCACGTTCGGTTCGCGGCAGGAGGAGGCGCAGCGGCTGGGCCGGGTGCTGCGGCCGAAGGCCGACGGGCACGAGGCCCGTTTCTACTCCGTGGTGGCCCGCGACACGATCGACCAGGACTTCGCGGCGCACCGCCAGCGGTTCCTGGCGGAGCAGGGGTACGCGTACCGGATCGTCGACGCCGACGACCTCTGAGCGGGCCTGAGCGGCGCGCCGTACGGCTCGGTGGCGCCGGGCTCAGTACCGCTTGCCGCCGCTGCCGAGCAGGACGACCTCGGCGGCGGTGACGGCGAAGACCTTGAGGGCGTGCAGTGCGTTGCCCACGAGGTGGCGGAGGTGCGCCGGGCCGCTGCCGAGGGCGGTCCCGCCGTGGACGGGTGGACCTGGGGGAATCGTCGTGGTTGCCATGTCTTCCACGCTACGGAATCAGCCGGGTGGACGACGTCGGACCAGGGGCGTAACTCTCACTCTGCGTGTCCGCCCACGGTCTGACGCCCGACCCCGACCCCGGTATCAGGGTCACCCCGAGGGCCGGTCGGTGGCGTGGGCTGCGAGGGAGCCGCGGGCGGGCGGGAAAACCGGTTCGCGGGGACGGGCGGGTGCGCGTAGGATCGCCGGTCTTGCCGCCTCCTGGACGCGTCGCCGTACGGGAGCGCCGCCGCCCGGACGGAAACCGGCCGGCCCTTCGGAACCACCATCCGTGCCGTTCACGTCACCCGGAGGCAACGCCGTGCCCACGCACGCCCCTGTCCAGGAACCGACGCCCGACCCGCTGCGGCGGGAGCGGGACCACCTGTCCTCCTCGCGGTCCGCGCTGCGGGCCATGCGCCACGACGTCGAGGCGCTGGACATCTCCGACGTCACGGGGAACTGGGTCAACGCCAAGGTGCTGGCCGCGCAGATCGACGACCGGATCAAGGCGCTGGCCGACCTCGCCGACACCCCGCTGTTCTTCGGCCGCCTCGACTACCAGCACGCGCCCGGCGGCGAGCTGGCCGAGGGCGCGGCCGGGGAGAGCTTCTACATCGGCCGCCGGCACGTCCACGACGCGCAGGGCGACCCGATGGTCATCGACTGGCGGGCGCCGGTCTCGCAGCCGTTCTACCGCGCCTCGCGCACCGAGCCGATGGACGTGGCGCTGCGCCGCCGGTTCGGCTACACCGGCGGCGAGCTGACCGCGTACGAGGACGAGCACCTGTCCGACCCGACCGAGACGGCCACCTCCAGCAGGCTGCTGCAGACCGAGATCGAGCGGCCGCGCGTCGGCCCGATGCGGGACATCGTCGCGACGATCCAGCCCGAGCAGGACGAGATCGTCCGTGCGGGCATCACCGGCACGGTCTGCGTGCAGGGCGCGCCGGGCACCGGGAAGACCGCGGTGGGGCTGCACCGGGTGGCGTACCTGCTGTACGCGCACCGGGACCGGCTGGCCCGCACCGGGACGCTGGTGATCGGGCCGAACGCGTCCTTCCTGCGGTACATCGAGCAGGTGCTGCCCGCGCTCGGCGAACTCCAGGTCAAGCAGGCCACGGTGGACGACCTGGTGGCGCATGTGCCGGTGCGCGGCGCGGACTCGGCGGAGGCCGCCGGGATCAAGGGCGACGCGCGGATGGCGGAGGTGCTGCGCAGGGCGGTGCGTTCGGGAATCACGATGCCCACCGAGCCGGTCGTGGTGGTGCGCGGCTCCCGGCGCTGGCGGGTGCCGGCCTACGAACTGCGGGAGATCGTCGAGGAGTTGGCGGCGCGGGAGATCCGGTACGGCGCCGCGCACGAGGCGCTGCCGCAGCGCATCGCGCACGCGGTGCTGGTCCAGATGGAGCGGGCGGGTGAGGCGCCGGACGACCGGGTGCAGGACGCGGTGGCCCGCAACTCGGCGGTGAAGGCGGCGGTCAGGGCCTGCTGGCCGCAGGTCGACCCGGCGAAGGTGGTGCTGCGGCTGCTGTCGGACCCGGAGTTCCTGGCGTCCTGCGCGGACGGGGTGCTGGACGCCGAGGAGCAGAAGCGGGTGCTGTGGGCGAAGCCGGCCCGCGGCCTGGCCTCCGCCCGCTGGAGCGCGGCCGACGCGGTGCTGGTGGACGAGGCGAACGACCTGGTGCGCAGGACGAGTTCGCTCGGCCATGTGGTGCTCGACGAGGCGCAGGACCTGTCGCCGATGCAGTACCGCGCGGTGGGCCGGCGCTGCTCGACGGGCTCGGCGACGATCCTCGGCGACCTCGCGCAGGGCACCACGCCGTGGGCGACCGGGTCGTGGGCGCAGGCGCTGGAGCACCTGGGGAAGGCGGGCGCGCGGGTGGAGGAGCTGACGCGGGGCTTCCGGGTGCCGCGCGAGGTCATCGCCTACGCGTCCAGGCTGCTGCCGTCGATCGCGCCGGACCTGGCGCCGGCGACCTCGGTCCGGGAGTCGGCGGGCGCGCTGTCGGTGCGGGCGGCGGACCCGGCCGGTCTGGACGACGCGGTCGTCGCGGCGTGCGTCGACGCGCTGGGCTTCGAGGGGTCGGTCGGGCTGATCGCGGCGGACGCGCGCGTCCCGGCGCTCGGCGAGGCGCTGGCCGCCGCGGGCCTGCCCTGGCTCTCCCCCGGCGAGGAGACCTCGGCGCAGGCCCGGCTGACGCTGGTCCCGGCGTCGCTGGCGAAGGGCCTGGAGTACGACTACGTGGTCCTCGACGACCCGGCCGCCATCGTCGCGGGCGAGCCGGACCCGCGTACCGGGCTGCGACGGCTGTACGTGTGCCTGACGCGTGCGGTCTCCGGCCTGGCGGTGCTGCACTCCTCCGAACTGCCCGACGCGCTCGGGTCGTTCGGCGGCGGGCCGACCCGCTGACGGCCGGTCGGCCCGCCCGGTCAGCCGACCGGGACCGGGGAGTCCAGGGCGTCGCGCCAGACCCGCACCGCGCGGACGTCGACCGGTCCGGCCCAGCCGGCCGGGCGGACCGCTCCGCCGACGTGGAAGGCGTCGAGGCCGGCCGCGCGCAGGGCGGGGACGTGGCCGAGCAGCAGGCCGCCGCCGACGAGGAGCCGCGGCTCGTACCCCGGCTCGCCCTCCCGCGCGGCCTCGGCGCACAGCGTGGGGATGCCCGCCGCGACGCCCTCGGCGGCGCCGGCGGTGAGGTAGGTGTCCAGGCCGGGCAGGCCGGCGAGCTGGAGCCGCAGCGCGTCGCGGTCGGCGGCGCGGTCGATCGCCCGGTGAAAGGTCCACCGGCAGCCGTCGAGCACGTCCACCAGCGCGTAGACCGCTTCGAGGTCGGCGTGCCCGCGGCCGTCGAGGAAGCCGAGCACGAACTCCTCCGCGCCCTCGGCGCGCAGCCCCTGCGCGGCGTCGCACAGCGCGTCGAGGTCGGCTGCGTCGCCGGCGCTGAAGCCGTCGGAGAGCCGCAGCATGACGCGCAGCGGGATGTGGACAGCGGCGCGGATCGCCGCGAAGGTGGCGCGCGGCGGGGTGAGCCCGTCCGAGGCCATGTCGGTGACCAGTTCGAGGCGGTCGGCGCCGCCTTCCTGGGCCGCAACGGCATCATCGGCGCCGAGGGCGATCACCTCGAATATTGGTCTAGACATATGAGCAAGGGTGCCACACGCGTCACTCGCGCGCGAGAGGGGTGGCGCACAATGGCCCGCATGCATTCCACGGACGCCGCCGCCCATCCCCGTTACGACGCCCTGCTCGCCGAGTGGTGCGATCTGCTGGTCCGTTGCCGGGTGCGGGCGGCCGATCCGGCCGGGCCCGATCAACCCGCGGAAGGCGGCGGCCCCGACCCCCGTCCGTACGGCGAGGAGCTGCTCGGCCGCTGGGCCGAGCCGCAGCGGCGCTACCACACGCTGGACCACCTGGTCGCTGTCCTCTCCCGGGCCACCGAGCTGACCGCGTACGCCGCCGACCCGGACACCGTCGCGCTGGCCGCGTGGTTCCACGACGTGGTCTACCGCCCGGACCGCAGCGAGAACGAGGAGCGCAGCGCCGCCCTGGCCGAGCGGGCGCTGCGCGAGGCCGGGGTCGGCGAGGCCCGCGTCGCCGAGGTCGCCCGGCTGGTGCGGCTGACCCTCACCCACGACCCGGCCGAGGGCGACCGCGACGGAGAGGTGCTGTGCGACGCCGACCTCGCGGTGCTGGCCGGCGACCCGGCCGAGTACGCCGCCTACGCGGCCGCCGTCCGCGAGGAGTACGGCTTCGTCCCGGACGAGGACTTCAGGGCCGGGCGCGCCGACATCCTGCGCCGGCTGCTGGCGCTCCCCCGCCTGTTCCGCACCCCCTACGGCCACGACCGCTGGGAGGACGTGGCCCGGCGCAACCTCGGCACGGAGCTGGAGCTGCTCGAAGCGTGAGCCGCGCCGGGCGCCGCCGGCCGCGGGCGAGGCCGGCGGCGCGCCCGGTCAGTGCTTGATGAGCGCGGCCAGGCGCCGCCACTCGGGGAGCGGGAGCGTGGTCGCGGTCGCGCCCTCGGTGACCGCCTGGAGGGCGACGTGGTCGGCGCCGGCGGCGAAGAACTCCTCCACCTTGCGCACCACCGCGTCCTCGTCGCCGAGCGCGTACACCGCGTCCAGCAGGCGGTCGCTGCCGCCGTCCGCCAGGTCGTCCTCGGTGAAGCCCGAACGCAGCAGGTTCGCGGTGTAGTTGGGCAGTGCGAGGTAGCGGGCCAGGTAGTCGCGCGCGGTGCCGCGGGCGCGCGCCAGGTCGCCGTCGAGCACGACCTTCAGCTCCGGCGCCAGCAGCGCGTCCCCGCCGAGCGCCGCGCGGGCCTGCGCGGTGTGCTCGGCGGTGACCAGGTACGGGTGCGCGCCGGCGCTGCGGTCGCGGGCCAGCTCCAGCATCTTCGGGCCGAGCGCGGCCAGCGCGCGGCCCTGAGCGGGCACCGGCTGCGGCGCGGCGTCCAGGCCGTCCAGGAAGTCGCGCATCGCGGAGTAGGGGCGGGCGTACTCCTCGGCGAGCGCGCTGTGGCTGACGCCGATGCCGAGCAGGAAGCGCCCGGGGTGGGCGGCTTCGACGGCGGCGCGCTGGGCGGCGACGTCGGCCGGCGTGTGCTCCCAGATGCTGAGGATGCCGGTCGCCACCGTGATGCCGGAGGTGGCCCGCAGGAGCCGCTCCGCGTGGCCGACCGACGGGCTGGCGCCGAGCCAGATCGCCCCGTAGCCGAGGGACTCCAGTTCTGCGGCGGCGTCGTCGTAGGCGGCGGTGTACGCGGCGCCGTCGCCTGCCAGGGCGTTGGTCCACGCGCTGCTCCACACACCGATCCTGCCGAAACGGTCGCGCTGTGCCATGAGTGCTCTCTCCTCTGTACGGGCCCTCGGACGGGGGCCTCGGTACGGGCGAAGATCCGCCTGCGGTGGGTGCAACCACGGCGGCCCCGGTTTCCTGCCCGGTCCCGGCCAAGCGGTCCGGCCCGCCGCGACCACGGGGGCGCGGGGGCGCGGGGGGCGTCAGGCCGGGCCGGGGTGCTTGCGGCGGCGCAGGCCGGCCGCGGTGAGCCGGCGGACCAGTTCCCTGCTCCCGACCTCTATCGCGCCGAGCCTGACCGCGTCGGCGTACCGGGCGGCCGGGATGTCGTAGTGGTCGCGTTCGAAGGCGCGCGGCGGGGCGCCCAACCGGGCGGCGAAGGCGTGCAGTTCGGCGTAGGAGCTGTCGCTGACCAGGTGCGACCAGTGGCGGCCGTGGCCGGGCCAGGTCGGCGGGTCGATGTAGACCGGCACGCGGGCCTCACGCTCCCAGCGAGCCGACCGGGGCGACGGCCTCGCCGCGCGCCTCGCACACCCAGTGCGGGTCCTCGCCCAACTCCGGCTCGACGGCCAGGGCGTGCGGGTCCTCGCAGTACGGGCAGAGCGGCCAGCGGCCGCGGGTCTCCAGCAGGGCGTCCTGGACGTCCTGGGCGACCAGCCCGGGGACGAAGCCCGCGCCGTCCGGCCACTGCCCGAGCCACCAGCGGCGGCTGCTCACCGCGTCCTCCAGCACGGAGACGACGTCCGGTCCTGCCACGTCGCGCGCGGCGAGGTCGGCCAGCACCAGCGCGCGGGCGCCGTGCAGCACCGCTTCGAGCGCGTCGCCGGCCGCCCCGCCGCCGGGCTGCTCGCCGCCGGGTTCCGGGGCGCCGTGCGTCTCACTGTTCATGCCGCCATTGTCGCAAGGCGGCGGCCTTGACGGTGGCCACCGCCTGAAAATACCTTTCACCAGGTGACCTATAGCGTGAAGGAAACTTTCTCCCCGAGTGCCCGCGCCCTCCGCGGCGTGCCCGGCGCGCCCGTCCTCCCCGTCACGCCCCCCGACCCGGGGGCCCTCGCCGCCAAGGTCCGCACCCTCGCCCCCTCGATGACCCGCTCGATGCAGCGGGTCGCCGAGGCGGTCGCGAGCGACCCGGCCGGCTGCTCCCACCTCACCGTCACCGCCCTCGCAGTGCGCACCGGCACCAGCGAGGCGACCGTCGTCCGCACCGCCCGGCTGCTGGGCTACCCCGGCTACCGCGACCTGCGGCTCGCGCTCGCCGCGCTCGCCGCGCAGCAGGCCACCGGCGCTCCCCCCGCGGTCACCGCCGACATCGCCGTCGACGACCCGCTGGGCGACGTGGTGGCCAAGCTCGCCGTCGAGGAGCAGCAGACCCTCGCCGACACCGCGGCCCAGCTCGACACCGTGCAGCTGGAGGCGGCGGTCAGCGCCCTGGCCGCGGCCCGCCGCACCGACGTCTACGGGATCGCGGCGTCGGGCCTGGTCGCCCAGGACCTGGCGCAGAAGCTGCTGCGGATCGGGCTGATCGCGCACGCCCACGCCGACCCGCACCTGGCCGTCACCAACGCGGTGCAGCTGCGGCCCGGCGACGTCGCGCTGGCCATCACCCACTCCGGCAGCACCCACGACGTGATCGAGCCGCTGCGGGCGGCCTTCGACCGCGGCGCGACCACCATCGCGATCACCGGCCGCGCGGACGGCGCGGTCACCCAGTACGCCGACGTGGTGCTCACCACGGCCAGCTCGCGGGAGAGCGAGCTGCGTCCCGCGGCCATGTCGAGCAGGACCAGCCAGCTGCTCGTGGTGGACTGCCTGTTCATAGGCGTCGCGCAGCGCACCTACGAGTCCGCGGCGCCCGCGCTGTCCGCCTCGTACGAGGCGCTCGCGCACCGGCACACCCCGCGGGCGGGCCGCAGCTGACCCGTACGGCCGCCGCCCGCGGCACCCGTACGGTCCCCCGCCCGCACCCACCCGCGCCATCCCCCCACCAGCGCACCTGACCCATGCGAGAAGGATGAACGAGCCGCATATGACCCAGTACACCGAGCTGCGCCGCGAGTTGGAGACGCTGACCACCGAGGCGGTCCGGCCCGAGTTCGCCGAGATCGACCGCAGGTCGACCCTGGAGATCGCGCGGATCATGAACGGCGAGGACCTCACGGTGCCGTCCGCCGTGGCCGGCGCGCTGCCCGCGATCGCGGCGGCCATCGACGGCGTCGCGGCCCGTATGACCCGCGGCGGCCGCCTCGTCTACGCGGGGGCGGGCACCGCCGGGCGACTGGGCGTGCTCGACGCGAGCGAGTGCCCGCCGACGTTCAACACCTCGCCGGGACGCGAGGTGGTGGGCCTGATCGCGGGCGGCCCCGAGGCGATGGTCACCTCGGTCGAGGGCGCCGAGGACAGCAGCGAGCTGGCCGGCGCGGACCTGGCCGCGCTGGGGCTCGGCCCCGCCGACAGCGTGGTCGGCATCTCGGCGTCGGGGAGGACGCCGTACGCGGTCGGCGCGGTGGAGTACGCCCGCAGCGTGGGGGCGCTGACCATCGGCCTGTCGTGCAACGCCGGCTCGCCGCTGGGCGCGGCCGCCGACCACCCGATCGAGGTGGTGGTGGGGCCCGAGCTGGTCTCCGGGTCCACCCGGCTGAAGGCGGGCACCGCGCAGAAGCTGGTGCTCAACATGCTCTCGACGATCACCATGATCCGGCTCGGCAAGACCTACGGGAACCTGATGGTCGACGTCCGCGCCTCCAACGAGAAGCTGCGGGCGCGCTCGCGGCGGATCGTGGCGCTCGCCACCGGCGCGGGCGACGCGGCGATCGAGGCGGCGCTGACCGCCACCGACGGCGAGGTGAAGCCGGCGATCCTGACGCTGCTCGCGCACGTGGACGCGTCCACCGCCGAGCGGCTGCTCAGCGAGTCCAAGGGCCACCTGCGCGCCGCCCTGGAGGCGGCGCACGCCTGAGCGCACCACCCGGCGCAGGGTGCGCGACAAGGCGCCGCCCCCTCCGATGCGGAGGGGGCGGCGCCTTGTCGCGTGCGGCTTCGATCCCGGGGGGATCAGAAGTCCATGTCGCCACCCGGCATGCCGCCCGGAGCGGCCGCGGCGGCCTTCTCCGGCTTGTCGGCGATGACGGCCTCGGTGGTGAGGAAGAGCGCGGCGATGGACGCGGCGTTCTGCAGCGCGGAGCGGGTGACCTTCGCCGGGTCGATGATGCCCTCGGCGATCATGTCGACGTACTCGCCGGTCGCGGCGTTGAGGCCGTGGCCGACCGGAAGGTTGCGCACCTTCTCGACGATGACGCCGCCCTCGAGGCCGCCGTTGACGGCGATCTGCTTGAGCGGGGCCTCCAGCGCGAGCTTGACGGCGTTGGCGCCGGTCGCCTCGTCGCCTTCCAGCTCCAGCTTCTCGAACACCGCGGTGGCCTGCAGCAGGGCCACGCCGCCGCCGGCGACGATGCCCTCCTCGACGGCCGCCTTGGCGTTGCGCACCGCGTCCTCGATGCGGTGCTTGCGCTCCTTCAGCTCGACCTCGGTCGCGGCGCCGGCCTTGATGACGGCCACGCCGCCGGCCAGCTTCGCCAGGCGCTCCTGGAGCTTCTCGCGGTCGTAGTCCGAGTCGCTGTTCTCGATCTCGGCGCGGATCTGGTTGACCCGGCCGGCGACCTGGTCGCTGTCGCCGGAGCCGTCGACGATGGTCGTCTCGTCCTTGCTGATGACGACGGTGCGGGCGCGGCCGAGCAGGTCGAGGCCCGCGTTCTCCAGCTTGAGGCCGACCTCCTCGGAGATGACCGTGCCGCCGGTGAGGATGGCGATGTCGCCCAGCATGGCCTTGCGGCGGTCGCCGAAGCCCGGGGCCTTGACGGCGACGGACTTGAAGGTGCCGCGGATCTTGTTGACCACCAGGGTCGACAGGGCCTCGCCCTCGACGTCCTCGGCGATGATCAGCAGCGGCTTGCCGGACTGCATGACCTTCTCCAGCAGCGGGAGCAGGTCCTTCACCGCGGAGATCTTGGAGTTGACGATCAGGATGTACGGGTCGTCGAGCGACGCCTCCATACGCTCCAGGTCGGTGGCGAAGTAGGCGGAGATGAAGCCCTTGTCGAAGCGCATGCCCTCGGTGAGCTCGAGCTCGAGCCCGAAGGTCTGCGACTCCTCGACGGTGATGACGCCTTCCTTGCCGACCTTGTCCATCGCCTCGGCGATCAGCTCGCCGATCTGGGTGTCAGCGGCGGAGATGGAGGCGGTGGAGGCGATCTGCTCCTTGGTCTCCACGTCCTTGGCCTGCTCCAGCAGGGCGGCGGAGACGGCCTCGACGGCCTTCTCGATGCCGCGCTTGAGGGCCATCGGGTTGGCGCCCGCCGCCACGTTGCGCAGGCCCTCCTTGACCAGCGCCTGGGCGAGGACGGTCGCGGTCGTCGTGCCGTCACCGGCGACGTCGTCCGTCTTCTTCGCGACCTCCTTGACCAGCTCGGCGCCGATCTTCTCGTACGGGTCCTCGAGCTCGATCTCCTTGGCGATGGACACGCCGTCGTTGGTGATCGTGGGGGCGCCCCACTTCTTCTCCAGAACGACGTTCCGGCCCTTGGGGCCGAGAGTGACCTTGACGGCGTCGGCGAGCTGGTTCATACCGCGCTCGAGACCGCGCCGCGCCTCCTCGTCGAACGCGATGATCTTGGCCATGTGAAGTGGTCCTCCCGGGACGGAAATTACTGCTGAGGACCGCGCAGTGCCCGCGACGGACGGCCGGCCGGGCACCGGATCGGTCCGGCGTCCGACGGGCCTCACGACCCGGTCCAAGGTGGCACTCTCGCACGGAGAGTGCCAACGCCAATGATTAGCACTCACCCCCTTCGAGTGCAAGCGCCTCGGGGTGCCGGCGGCGCCGGGAGCGAGGTGGGAAGCGGGCGCGGACGGGGGCGGGCGCGGACGCACGGAGGGCCCGCACCCTCAAGGGGTGCGGGCCCTCCGGCGTGAAGCGCCGCGTCGATGGCCGAACGCGCCGGGATGCTCAGCCGGCCAGTCGGACCATGTCCGCCTGCGGCCCCTTCTGACCCTGCGAGATCTCGAACTCGACTCGCTGGCCTTCCTCCAGGGTGCGGTATCCGTCCATCTGTATCGCGCTGTAGTGGACGAAGACATCCGCACCACCGTCGACCGCGATGAAGCCGTAGCCCTTCTCCGCGTTGAACCACTTGACGGTGCCCTGAGCCATTCCTAACTCCCCTATTGCTGGCCCTATCGCGGCCCCGCACTTCGCGGGCCCGGGTCAGACCTCACCCGACCGAGTGCCCCTTACCGATGATCGGATGGGGGCCCTGGGGGGCGTGCGCCGGAACGCGTCGACCGCGGCTGAATGTATCTGCACGGATGCCCAGTGCAACAGGTCAATCGGACGAGAATTCCTGAGGCGACCCATCGGAAATACCCCGAGAAAAATCGATAATGCGGGGCATCTCGGGCCGGACATAAGGGATGAAAGGGAAATAACGTTCGTGAATTTGGCGATAAATCGTCGCACCTGCCGAACCTCCCGCGGCGGCGACCGACCTGCCTCGGGCAACTGTACAAGGTTTCAACCAAACCCGATCATGGGGGTGCCCCGCCCACCCTCGGGGTGGACGGGGCACCGACCGGGTCAGCGGCGATCAGCCGCCCGCGACCGCCGGAATGATCGAGACGCTGGCGCCGTCGGGCACCGCGGTGGCGAGTCCCTCGGAAAAGCGGACGTCGTCGTCGTTGACATAAACGTTCACGAAACGCCGGAGCTTTCCGGAATCGTCCAGAACGCGCGCCGAAATGCCCGCGTGATTCTTCTCCAGCGACGCGATCACCTCGGCCAGGGTGCCGCCGTCGGCCGGCACCTCGGCCAGGCCGCCGGTGTAGGTGCGCAGGATCGTGGGAATACGTACGGAAGCACTCATGCGAGGCCTGCCTCTCGGAACGCGTCAAGGGTGGGGCGGATGGTGGCGGTCGGCCCGGTGGTGGGAGCCACCGCGTCCAGGGTCTTCAGGCCGTCGCCGGTGTTGAGCACGACGGTCTCGGCGGCCGGGTCGAGCTGCCCGGACTCGATGAGCTTCTTCAGCACGCCGACGGTCACCCCGCCCGCGGTCTCCGCGAAGATGCCCTCGGTGCGGGCCAGCAGCTTGATCGCGTCCACGATCTGCTCGTCGTCGACGTCCTCGACCGCTCCGCCGGTGCGCCGCGCGATGTCCAGGACGTACGGGCCGTCCGCCGGGTTGCCGATCGCCAGCGACTTGGCGATGGTGTCGGGCTTCACCGGGCGGACCACGTCGTGACCGGCCTTGAACGCCGCGGAGACCGGCGAGCAGCCCTCCGCCTGGGCGCCGTAGATGCGGTAGGGCTTCTCCTCGACCAGGCCGAGCTTGATCAGCTCCTGCAGCCCCTTGTCGATCTTGGTGAGCTGGGACCCGGAGGCGATCGGGATCACCAGGTTGTCCGGCAGCCGCCAGCCGAGCTGCTCGGCGATCTCGTAGGCCAGCGTCTTGGAGCCCTCGCCGTAGTACGGGCGCAGGTTGACGTTGACGAAGCCCCAGCCCTCGCCGATCGGGTCGCCGATCAGCTCGGAGCAGAAGCGGTTCACCGCGTCGTAGTTGCCCTCGATGCCGACCAGCTCGCCGCCGTACACCGCGGCCATGACGACCTTGCCGGCCTCCAGGTCGTGCGGGATGAACACGCAGGACCGGAAGCCCGCGCGGGCCGCGGCCGCGCCCACCGCGCCGGCCAGGTTGCCGGTGGAGGAGCAGGACAGCGTGGTCAGGCCGAAGGTGCGGGCGGCCTCCAGCGCGATGGCCACGACGCGGTCCTTGAAGGAGTGCGTCGGGTTGCCGGAGTCGTCCTTGACGTACAGGCCGCCGGTGATGCCCAGCTCGCGGGCGAGGTTGTCGGCCTTGACGAGCTTGGTCCAGCCCGGGTTCAGGTTCGGCTGGTCGGCGACGTTCGCGGGGACCGGGAGCAGCGGGGCGTACCGCCAGATGTTCGCCGGGCCGGCCTCGATCCGCTCGCGCAGGCCCTCCGGGTCGCCGAGCGGCAGGTCGTAGGCCACCTCAAGGGGGCCGAAACACTCCTGGCAGGCGAAGATCGCACTGAGCGGGAAGCGGGTGCCGCACTCGCGGCAGGAGAGCGCCGCGGCGGGTCCGAACGCCGCGGAGGCGACAGCGGCGTGATCGACGGTTTGCGCAGCCATGATGGCGAGGCCCTTTCTCCTCATCTTCCTCACGCCGCAGGTCGCGTCGCGAGACGGAATTGGCACCTTCCCCACCGTGTGACCTCGCGGTCGGCGGGAGGGTTGCCGGGGCTTCAACGGGCCGTTCCCTCTGCCCCTCTGGATGAGCGGTATGCAGTTGTCGGCATACGACCCCCGGCATGCGGTCGCCGTACGCGTTGTTCAAGACTGTAACCGACAAGCCGGACGGCCGAGGATGCGGTCCGTACCGCGAGACGGCCTCCGGGCGCCCCACCGGGCGCCCGAAACGCCGCATCGACCAGGGAGAAGAACGACACGTGCTCGATGAGGTGGAGCGCTGGCTGGAGCGCAGGTCGTGGTCGGCCGCGGACCGTCCGCTCGACCTGCTGCTGGCCGCGAAGCGTGCCGCGGGCGAGCGCGGCACGGTCAGCGTGGTGCTGCCCGCGCTCGACGAGGAGGCCACCGTCGGGGCGATCGCGGCGACCATCCGCCGCGACCTGATGAGCGCCGAGATGCCGCTGGTCGACGAGCTGGTCGTGGTCGACTCCGGGTCCCGCGACGGCACGGCCGCGGCGGCCGCCGCCGCGGGCGCCACGGTGGTGCGCCGCGACGACATCCTGCCGCGGCTGCCCGCCGCGCCCGGCAAGGGCGAGGTGCTGTGGCGCTCGCTGCTCGTCACCCGGGGGGAGATCGTCTGCTTCGTCGACGCGGACCTGCGCGAGTTCGACTCGCGGTTCGTCTCCGGCATCGTCGGGCCGCTGCTCACCGAGCCGTCGGTGCAGCTGGTCAAGGCGATGTACGACCGGCCGCTGGAGACCGGCGCGGACGTGGTGCCGGCCGGCGGCGGCCGGGTCACCGAGCTGGTGGCGCGGCCGCTGCTGAACCTGCACTGGCCGCGGCTCGCGGGGTTCGTGCAGCCGCTCGGCGGGGAGTACGCGGCGCGCCGCTCGCTGCTGGAGCGGCTGCCGTTCCCGGTCGGGTACGGGGTCGAGCTGGGCATGCTCGTCGACGCGCTGGGCCTGGTCGGCCTGGAGGCGCTCGCCCAGGTGGACGTCGGCGTGCGGCACCACCGGCACCAGGACGGGCAGGCGCTGGGGCGGATGGCCGCCGCCATCTACCGCACGGCGCAGCTCAGGCTGGCGCGGGGGCATCTGGTGCGGCCGCGCCTCACCCAGTTCGACCGGGCCGGGTCGGAGTTCGTCCCCACCACCCACCCCGTCGACACGGACGAGCGCCCTCCGATGCGCGACGTCCCGGAATACCGCTCCCGCCCCGCGGCCTGACCGCTGCGCTGGGCTTTCAGCCCGGGGCCTTTCAGGGGCGCGGGGAACTGCGCGACCAGCCACCACGACGGCTGCACCTCGCCACCGGCCCGAGGGGGCAACTCCCGTCGCCGACCGGACCACCGACCGGCGGCCGCTTGCCCGCGCAGTTCCCCGCGCCCCTGGTGCGGCGCAACCCCCACCGCGATCCGGGCGCAGCCCGGAGACGGGGCGCGGGCCCGGCGCGGTCCGGGCGCGGGCCGGGGAGGGGGCGCGGGCCCGGCGCGGGCCGGGGAGGGGGCGCGGCTCGGCGTGAGGGGGCGGGAGGTTTGAGGGGGGGCCCGAAGGGCTAGGCACACGGCATGGAGGCATCGCAACGCGCCGCCCGGATTCTGGTGGCCTCGAACCGCGGCCCGGTTTCGTACACGAAGACCGCAGACGGAGGGCTGACCAGCAGAAGAGGCGGCGGCGGCCTCGTCTCGGGCCTGAGCGCGATCGGCCCGGACGCGGACGCCCTGTGGGTGTGCGCCGCGCTCTCCGAGGGCGACCGGGAGGCCGTGCGGCAGGGCGTCGGCGAGCCCGGCTCGCACATGATCGCCGTGCCGCCCGAGGTCTTCGCCGCGGCCTACAACGGCATCGCCAACTCCACGCTGTGGTTCGTGCACCACATGCTGTACCAGACCCCGCTGGAACCCGTCTTCGACGAGTCGTTCGAGTCCGAGTGGGCCGCGTACGAGGAGTACAACGCGGCCTTCGCCCAGGCCCTCGCGGACGACGCGGCCGAGGGCGCCGCCGTGCTGGTGCAGGACTACCACCTGACGCTCGTCCCCGCGCTGCTCCGCGAACTCCGCCCCGACCTGCGGATCGGCCACTTCTCGCACACCCCGTGGGCCCCGCCGGACTACTTCCGGCTGCTCCCGGACGACGTGGCGCGGCGCGTGCTGACCGGCGTCCTCGGCGCGGACCGCGCCGCCTTCCTGACCCGGCGCTGGGCGGACGCCTTCGCCGCGTGCTGCGTGGACGTGCTGGGCGCGACGCTGTCCGAGGACGGGCAGGCCGTGACGTACCAGGGCCGCACCACCCGGCTGGGCGTGCACGGCCTCGGCGCGGACGCGGACTTCCTGCGCGAGCGCGCGCACCGCGACGACGTGGCGGAGCGGATCACCGCGCTGCGCGCCGAGACCGGCCCCGGCCGGCGGCTGATCGTCCGGGTGGACAGGACCGAGCTGTCGAAGAACATCGTGCGCGGCCTGCACGCCTACCGCCGGCTGCTGCGCGTGCACCCGGGCTGGCGCGAGCGCGTCGTGCACGTCGCCTTCGCCTACCCCTCGCGCCAGGACCTGGCCCTGTACCGGGACTACACCGCCGAGGTGGCCAGGCTCGCCGAGGAGATCAACGACGAGTTCGGCACCGCCGACTGGCAGCCGGTGCTGCTCAGGATGGACGACGACTTCGCCCGCTCGCTGGCCGCCTACCGGCTGGCCGACGTGGCCCTGGTCAACCCGATCCGCGACGGCATGAACCTCGTCGCCAAGGAGGTCCCGGTCGTCTCCGACAACGGCGTCGCCCTGGTGCTGAGCCGGGAGGCCGGCGCGTATGAGGAGATGGCGGCCGACGCGCTCACCGTCAACCCGTACGACATCCGGGCCACCGCGGAGGCGCTCAACGCCGCGCTGACCATGCCGGAGGCCGAACGCGCCGACCGGACCAAGCGCCTCGCCGACGCCGCCACCGCGCTGCCGCCGTCGAAGTGGTTCCTGGACCAGCTCGACGCGCTGGGCGGCTAGCCCGCCCTCAGCGCCTCCCGCTCAGTCCGAGCCGGAGCCGTCCCGCCATGGCCGTACGCGCGAGGTAGGGCTCGACGGCCTCCGCCGGGGCCACGCGGGCGAGCGGGGCCAGCCCGACCAGGACGGCGGTCGGCCCGCCCGCCCGGACGAACGCCGCCCACCGCTCCCCCACCGCCACCCGCATCAGGTGCTCGCAGCCGTCCAGCCGGACCACCGCGTGCTCCGGGCCGGCCGCGGTCACCCGCTCGCCGATGTCCGGCAGCCGCCGTGACGGCGGCGCCAACCGCAGCGCGCGGGCGAGGAGTTCACCGGCCGCCGGGTCCGGGTGCACCAGCAGCAGGAAGGCCACCGGCCCGAACCCGGTCCGGTCGAGCCACGACCACGCGGCCGTCGCGTCGATCACCGGCACGCTCGTCATCGCAGCTCCACCCACACCTGCTTGCCGCTCGCGGTCGGCGTCGCACCCCACCGGTACGCGGTGGCCGCGATCAGATGCAGGCCGCGCCCGCGCTCGGCGGTCCAGTCCGGCGCGGGTGCCTTCACCGGCAGCACGGGCGAGCGGTCGCCGACCGCCACGCGGACGATTCCGCCCGGCAGCCGGTCGAGCGTCAGCTCGCATTCGGGCGAGCCCGCGTGCCGGTGCACGTTGGTCAGGATCTCGGTCACGCACAGTGCGGCCGCCTCCGCGAGGTCGGCGCGACCCCAGGCGCGTAACTGCTCCCGCACGCTCCGGCGCACGCCGGTGAGGTTCGCCGGGTCGGCGGACAACCGCTGCACGATCGTCCCGGGTGGAGATTTCAAGGTCATGCTCCCCACGGTCCCGTCGTGTGATTACCGTGACCAGGGATGACATGACCCCCCATCAGGTGGGCCGCCGCGTCAAGGGCTTGTGCACGCCGTGTGTTTCCGTGTGTCTCGGGGAGGGGCGCCTGTGTCCGCGAAGAACGAAGGCTCGGCCAGCATGCGGATGTTCGGCGCGGTGGTCCGCGCCTTGCGCGAGGCACGCGGCGTCACGACGAAGGACCTCGCGGACGCCGTGGGCTACTCCCAGTCGCTGATCATCAAGGTGGAGCGCGGCGAACGCATGCCGCCACCGGATTTCGTCACCCGCGCCGAGCCGCTGATCGGCGGCGGCGAGGTGATGACGCGGGCCGCCGCCCACCTGGAGCGCGGCGAGTTCCCCTCGTGGTTCGAGCCGTACGCGGACCTTGAGAGGTCCGCGGTCACGCTCTACAAGTACGACAACTTTGTGATCAACGGCCTTCTGCAGACCGAGCAGTACGCGAGAACTCTGTTGAGCGACAGCGCCGCAATGCTGGAGCCCGATGACGTTGAGCGTCGCGTGCAGGCTCGCCTGGCGCGCCAGGCACTGCACACTCGCGCTCCTCTCGCTCAACTCGGCTTCCTAGTTGAGGAGTCGGTGCTCAGCCGACCGGTTGGCGGTAAAGACGTGCAGCGAGCGCAACTCAACCGGCTGCTGGAGGTGGGCCAGCTGCGCAACATCGCAATCCAGGTCGTTCCCCTGACAGATGAGGCTCACCCGGGCTTCAACGGCCCCATGACGCTGCTGGAGACGACAGAACGCAAGCAGCTCGCATACTTGGAAGTCCAGGCTCGTAGCTTCCTCGTCGACGAGCGAGACGAGGTCAGTTCACTCCATCAGCAATATGCGATGATCCGAGCGCAGGCTCTCAGCGCGAGGGAGTCCGCGCAGTTGATCGCAAAGATTGCGGGAGAGCTATGAGCGCCGAACTCATCTGGTTCAAGAGCAGCTACAGCGGCACCAACGGCGGGGACTGCGTCGAAGTTGCCCTGGACTGGCGGAAGTCCAGCTACAGCGGGAGCGGTGGCGGCGAGTGCGTCGAGGTCGCGGCGTGCCCCGACACCGTGCACGTACGGGACTCCAAGGACCCCGAGGGCCCGGCCCTCCGCTTCGCCGCCGACGCGTGGACCGCGTTCCTGGCGTATGCCGCCGACGCGGCGGTCTGACGGGGCTTACAGCAGGTGCGGCGCGCGTTCGCGTACCGCGTCGAGCAGTTGGCGTCGTGACGGGTTGACCAGGGCGTGGCCGGCGACGGACACCGTCGGCACCGTCTCGTTCCCGTCGGCCACCGAGCGGACGAAGGCCGCAGCGTCCTGGTCCCGCCAGATGTTGCGCCTGGTGTAGCGCAGCCTGCTGAACAGCAGGCCGAGCCGCAGGTTCATGCAGTACGGGCAGCCGGGCCGCCAGTACATGACGACGCCGTCGTCCTTCTCCGCCATGGCCGCTCCCTCGCCTCGGTCGGCGTCCCGCCTCCCGTCCCACCCTACGGGTGGTCCGGTGGGGTCACACCAGGTCGAGTGCGGGCTCCTGAGCGGCGTCCTCGGACTCCGGCTGGTCCGGAGCGCCGGCCGGGGCGGCGGCACGCAGCGCCGCCTCGACACGGCGGTTGCTGGTCATGGACGCCGTGACGGCCGTCATCGCCAGGAGGAGGCCGCCGGCCGCGTAGAGCGGGGTGCGGATGTCGTAGGCGGTGGCGAGCCAGCCGCCGAGGAAGGCCCCGACGGGGGCGGCGCACATGCCCAGCATGCGGGAGGTGGAGGCGACCCGGCCCATGAGGTGGGCCGGGACGATCGCCTGCCGGAGGGAGGGCGCGAGCACCATCGTGGCGCCCATGCCGGCCCCGCAGACGGCGAGCGCCAGCCCGGCCAGGTACGGGTTCGGGGCCGCGGCGAGGCCCAGGACGGCGAGCCCTTCGAGGGCGGCCGTGCAGGTCAGCGCGGTGCCGGTGCCGAGTCGCCGGCCGAGGGGGGAGGCGATGCCCGCGCCGAGCAGACCGCCGGTGGCCTCCGCCGTGAGGAGCAGGCCGAAGCCGTAGGTGTCGATGCCGAGGCGGTCGTGCGCGAAGAGGGCGAGGACGGTCTCCACGGCGAGGAAGGCGATGTTCCCGACCGCCGGGCGGAGCGCGAGCCCGAGCAGCACGCGGTCCCGGAAGACGTAGGAGGCTCCGGCGCGCGCCTGCCGCAGCAGCGAGTCGTGGGCCTCGGGCGCGGGGCGGGGCATGGCGGGCAGCGTCCGCACGAGCAGGGCGGAGAGCGCGAACGACACCGCGTCGGCGAGCAGCGGAACCGCCCGTCCGAGCGCGAGCAGCGCACTGCCCGCGGGTGGCCCCACGAAGCCGGACGCGGCGGTCTGGGCGCCGCGCAGGCGGGAGTTGGCGCGCTCCAGGAGCGCGGGGTCGCGGTGGAGCAGGTCCGGCAGGAAGGCGGTGGCCGCGGTGTCGAAGAAGAGCCCGCCGACGCCGAGCAGGAAGGCGACGGCCGCGAGCAGCGGGACGCTCAGCACGTCGAGTGCGGCTGCCGCCGCCGGTATCGCGAGCAGCACGGCACGCGCCGCGTCCGCGACCCACATCGTGCGGCGGCGGTCCCAGCGGTCCACCAGCGCGCCGCCGAGCACCCCGAAGAGCAGCCACGGCAGCGTCCCCGCGGCGGTGACGACGGCGAGCGCCATCGGATCGCGGGTCAGCGTCAACGCGATCAGCGGCAGCGCGGCCTGGGTCACCCCGTCGCCGAGCGAGGACACCGTCTGCGCGGTCCACAGCCGTCCGAACCCGGCCGGCAGCTTCTTCGTGATGTCCGAGGTCACTTGGTGCCTCCTTCGACCTGGCGGCGCGGCGCCGGGTGGAACAGCGCGAAGACGAGTGACGTGTCCGGCAGCGACGGATCGGACAGCTTCCGGTACTCGTCCGCGAGTTCCTCCAGTCGCGCCCCCAGCTCCGCGAACTGCTCGTCGGTGAGCCGCAGATGCGCCATCCGCACATGCCGCTCGGCGTCCGCCGACGACGCCTCCAGGTCGGCGACCGCATGGCGCATCAGCACGTCCGGCCCGCCCTCGCCCGGGTCGGGCAGCGCGATCGACCGGGCGGCCATGGCGTAGTACCGCTCGGTGACGCCCCGGACCTTCCGCGTCCGCACCACCTTCACCAGGCCGGCCCGCTCCAGCAGCCGCACGTGGTAGCTGGAACTCCCCTTCGCGAGGCCCACCCGCTCGGCGATCTGGGTGATCGTGGCCGGCTCGAAGCGGAGGACGGCCATGATCCGGTGCCGGGTGAGGTTGGAGACGGCGCGCAACTGCTCGTCCGTCGTGACGTGAAACGTCTCGGGAAGATCGTCGGTAGGCATGCGGCCAATGGTCAACGATTCTTGACCATTGCGCAAGGGGTTTCGTGCGGACCTCCGGATTCCGCTCTCCGTCACCGGTGCGAGCTGCGGCCCCGGCGGCGCGCGGCGGCCGCGATCAGGGCCGCGCCGGCGGCGTTGAAGAGCGCGGCGATGCCGGCGAAGAGGCCCGCCCGGGACGACGACAGGGTGTGCGCGAGGCTGCCCGTCCCGGTCGGCGAGGGCGTGCCGGTGCCGATCACCGGCGCGGGTGAGCGGCCGCACGTGGAGGCTGACGTGCCGTCCACCGGGCTCGGCCAGCCGGCCGGCAGGGTGTACCGCTCACCGGCGTACGCCTGCGGCGTCGCCGCGTCGTCGGTGAGGGCGACGGCGAACGGGCTGGGGGCACGGCGGGTCCTCCCCGGGAGCGGGAGCGGGCGATGGTGCGCTGCCCGTCTTCCCCGGCCCGTCCGCCGGCCGCCGGTCTGGTCACTCCAGGGCGTCCGCCAGCGCGTTGAGGACCGCGACGACGCCCTCGGGGCCCGGCACCGTCAGATCGGCCCGGGAGGTCAGCTCCTTCGGGGACTCCGTGGTGCCCGCGCTCGCCACCAGCAGGCCGGGCAGGCCCTGTTCGCGCAGCTCCACGACCGCGTCGAAGGCCGCGATGTCGCCGAGGTCGTCGCCGCAGTAGAGGACCGCGCCCGCGTCGACCTCCCGCAGGTACGAGGCGAGGGCGACGCCCTTGTCCATGCCGGCCGGCCGCAGCTCCAGCACGTAGCGGCCCGGTTCGACCATCAGGCCGTGCCGGTCGGCGAGTTCGCGCAGCGGCCCGCGCAGCGCCTCGAACGCCGCGTCGGGGTCCTCGGTGCGGCGGGTGTGCACGGCGACCGCGCGGCCGCCCTTGTCCTCGATCCAGGTGCCGGACCAGGAGCCGATCCGGTCCAGGAAGCCGGGCAGTTCGGCGCGCACCGCGGTCACCCCGGGGTGCGCGCCGGGGGTGCGGACCTCGCCGCTGCGGGCGTCCCAGCGCTCGGCGCCGTAGTGGCCGAGGACCACGAGGTGTTCCAGGCCGCGGACCCCGGCGAAGCCGCCGTAGCGGACGGCCACGCCCGCGGGCCGGCCGGTGACGACCGCGAGCGCGGCCAGCCGCGGCGCGAGCCGCGCCAGCGCCGGGACCGCGCCGGGGTGGGCGCGGGCGCGTTCGGGGTCGGGGACGATGGGGGCGAGGGTGCCGTCGAAGTCGAGGGCGACGACCGCGCGCTCAGGGTGCGCGACCAGGGCCGCGAGCGCTTCCTTCCCCTCGGGCGTATGGGGCGTCAGGATGTCGGCGGAGGCCATGCCCCCGACCCTACCCGTCCCGGCACCCCCCACACCGGGCGTTCACCCCGGTAGGGATCGCGCCGAAGGGCCCGCCGGTGTCGAAAGGGAGACACGCGCAGGGAGTGAGGAACGAACGGCTGAGCATGTCGGGCGTCGACACCGGGCTCAAGGGCCCGGAGGCGAGAGCCCGGCGGAGAAATCAGCGGGACGCGCGGTGCTGGGCGCGGGCGGCTCGCAGCCGGTTGACGGTGACCGGGTCGTGGCGCAGCGCCCGTGGGTCGTCCAGCAGGGCGTTGAGCTGCTGGAAGTAGGCGGTGGGCGAGATGCCGAGGCGCTCGCGGACGGCCCGCTCGCGCGGCCCGGGTCCGGTCCAGGTGCGGGCGGCGATCTCCAGCACCGCCCGATCCCGTGCGGACAGCTCTCCCTCGCCGGCCGTCTCCGGTTCGCTCACGCCCGCACCTCCCCCGCCCAGGCCACCGCACCAGGCTACGTCCGCCCTACTTCTGCTGCGCGTTGTCCTGGGCCTCGGCGTAGACCTGGAGGTCGGAGAGCACGGTCTTGGGGTCGTCGTGCACGGCCTTGCCGATGTCCGCCTTCACCTTGCCGCTGACCGGGCCCCAGGAGGTCTTGTCGACCGGGTAGAAGACCGCGTCGGGCAGCAGGTCGAGGAACTGGACGAGGTCCTTGTCCTTCGGGTCCTTGCGCATCGCCTGGGAGGCGGTGGTGGTCACCGGCAGCAGCCCGTACTCGTTGAGGAACTTGACGGTGTTCTTCTCCTGGTACACGTACTGCAGGAACTTGCCGTCCGCTTCCTTGTTGCCGTTCTGCTTGAAGGCCATCATCCAGTCGGCGACGCCGAGGGTGTCGGTGCTCTCGCCGAGCCGGCCGGGCAGCGGCGCCACGCCGACGTCGATGTGCTTGGCCTTGGCCTGCGCGAGCAGCGTCGGGTGGCCGTTGATCATGCCGGCCCTGCCGGCCAGGAAGGCGTCGAAGGTGTCCTGGCGGTTGGTCTTGGCCGGGTCGGCCGGGCCGACCAGGCCCTTGTCCACCAGGTTGTCCTTCAGCCAGCTGAAGGCGTCGACGTTCGGCCCGGCGTCGAAGGTGTAGTTGCCGACCGTGTCGGTGAAGCCGCCGGAGTTGCCCAGCATCCACATCAGGCTCTCGGCCTGCGCCTCCTCGGTGCCCAGCGGCAGCCCGTAGGGGACCTTGACGCCGTCCTGCTTCAGCAGCTTGGCGTCGTGGGCCAGTTCGGTCCACGTCTCGGGGGCCTTGGTGATGCCGGCGTCGCCGAAGAGCTTCTTGTTGTAGAAGAACATCCGGGAGCTGGACACCCACGGGATGCCGAACTGGGTGCGGTCCACCGAGCCGGCGGCGACCATCGAGGGGATGAAGTCGGCCTGCTCGCTGACCGTGAAGAGGTCGTCGGCGCTGTAGAGCTGGTCCGCGGCGGCGTAGGCGGCGTAGGAGCCGATCTGCGCGATGTCGGGGGCCTTGCCCTGCTTGACCATCTTGGTGACGTCGTTGTCGACGTCGACCCAGTTGACGACCTGCACGTCGACCTTGATGTGCGGGTTCTGCTGCTCGAAGGCGGCGACCAGGTCGTCCCAGTACGTCTGGGAGCTGTTGCCGGTCTTGGGGTCGCCGTAGTCGGCGGCCACCATGTGCAGCGTGACGTCCTTGCTGAGCGGGTTGCTGCCGCCGCAGGCGCTGAGGGTGGTCACTGCCAGGACCGACGTGACGCCGGCCGCTGCCAATGAGAGAAGTCGTCGCCGCTGCACCGTTCCTACCGCCCTTTGCGTACTGCTGTGTGCCGGCGCCGTGCTCTCGCATCGTCCGCCCGGAAAGCCACGAGTCTTCCGCACACCTTTAGCCAAGGTCTACACCATGAGTGATATCCGTTCGGCATCGGGGGGCGTTCGATCTTTCCCGGCCGAGTGGACTAGACCTTTACCATGGTCAGACGCGACACTGTTCCCGTGAGACATGTCATCGCCCTCGATGTGGGCGGCACCGGGATGAAGGCAGCCCTCGTCGCGTCCGACGGCACGCTGCTGCACCAGGCGCGCCGCCCGACCGGCCGCGAGCGCGGTCCCGACGCCGTGGTGGCCGCGATCCTCGACTTCGCCGCCGACCTGCGCGACCACGGCCTGCGGGAGCACGGCGAACCCGCCGCCGCGGCCGGCGTCGCGGTGCCCGGCATCGTCGACTCCGCGAACGGCATCGCCGCCTACGCCGCCAACCTGGGCTGGAAGGACGTCCCGCTGCGCGCGCTGCTCTCCGAGCGGCTCGACGGGGTCCCGGTGGCGCTGGGGCACGACGTGCGCACCGGGGGCCTCGCCGAAGGCCGGATCGGCGCAGGCAACGGCGCCGACCGCTTCCTGTTCCTGCCGCTGGGCACCGGCATCGCCGGCGCCATCGGCATCGAGGGACGCATCGAGGCGGGCGCCCACGGCTACGCGGGCGAGATCGGCCACATCGTGGTCCGCCCCGGCGGCCGCGAGTGCGGCTGCGGACAGCACGGCTGCCTGGAGGCATACGCCTCGGCCGGCGCGGTCTCCCGCACCTGGGCCGCCGCCAGCGGCGACCCGCGGGCCGACGCCGCCGCCTGCGCGCTGGCCGTCGAGCAGGGCGACGCGCGGGCCGTCGAGGTCTGGCGCGAGGCGATCGACGCGCTGGCCGACGGCCTGGTCACCGGACTCACCCTGCTCGACCCCCGGGTACTGATCATCGGGGGCGGCCTCGCCGAGGCCGGCGACACCCTCTTCGGCCCGCTGCGCGCCGCCGTCGAGGCCCGCATCACCTTCCAGAAGCTCCCCCTCATCGTCCCCGCCGCGCTCGGGGACACCGCTGGATGCCTGGGCGCCGGCCTGCTCGCCTGGGATCTGATCTCCGTGGAGGTAACCGCGTGATGGCCCCCGTAACGACAACACAGCGCACCGTGCTCACGGGCGCCCGGGTGGTGCTGCCGTCAGGCGTGGTGGAGGGCGGCCGGATCACGGTCGAGGGCTCCCGGATCGCGGCGAACGAGCAGACCGAGCAGGTCACGCACGACCTCGCGGGCCAGGGGTACACGATCGTGCCCGGCTTCGTGGACATCCACAACCACGGCGGCGGCGGCGCGTCCTTCACCTCCGGCACCGCCGAGGACATCCTCACCGGCGTGCGCACCCACCGCGAGCACGGCACCACCACGGTGGTCGCCTCCACCGTCACCCACACCCTCGACTACCTCGCCGGCCGCGCCGGCCTGCTCTCCGAACTCGTCGAGCAGGGCGACCTGGCCGGCATCCACTTCGAGGGCCCGTTCATCTCGCCGTGCCGCAAGGGCGCCCACGACGAGGGCCTGCTGCGCCACCCCGACCCGTCCGACGTGCGCAAGCTCGTCGAGGCGGGCCGCGGCGCCGCCAAGATGGTCACCCTCGCCGCCGAACTGCCCGGCGGCATCGAGTCGGTGCGGATGCTCGCCGACCTCGGCGTGATCGCCGCGATCGGCCACACCGACGCCAGCTACGAGCAGACCCTTGAGGCGATCGACGCCGGCGCGACCGTCGCCACCCACCTGTTCAACGCGATGCCGCCGCTGCAGCACCGCGAGCCGGGCCCGATCGCGGCCCTGCTGGAGGACGAGCGGGTCACCGTCGAGCTGATCAACGACGGCACCCACCTGCACCCCGCGGTGCTCGAACTCGCCTTCGGCAGCGCGGGCGCCGGCCGCGTCGCCTTCATCACCGACGCGATGGACGCGGCCGGCTTCGGGGACGGGATGTACGACCTCGGGCCGATGCGGGTCGAGGTGCGCGACGGCGTGGCCCGGCTCGTCGAGGGCGGCTCCATCGCGGGCTCGACGCTCACCCTGGACACGGCGTTCAAGCGGGCCGTCACCCTGGACCGGCTGTCGCTCGCCGACACCGTCGCGGCGATCTCCGCCAACCCGGCCCGGCTGCTCGGCCTGGACGACCGGATCGGCTCGCTGGAGCCCGGCAAGGACGCGGACCTGGTGGTGCTCGACGAGTCCTGGGACCTGGTCGGCGTGATGCGCAGGGGCGAATGGGTCGTCAGGCCCTCCTGACCGCGGGTCAGGCGCCGCCGGCACCGCGGCGCCCCGCACGCGTATCGGGCGAGATCGCCCCGGTTCGTTCAACAGGCGGGTAAAAGGTGGTCGGTCCGCTCTGGGCCGACCGCCTTTGTTTTGCCATCATCGACAGGTGATCATCACCGTCACGCTGAACGCCGCGCTCGATGTGACCTACCGGGTCCCCTCGCTGCGCCCGCACGCCACCCACCGGGTCGTCGACACCATCGAGCGTCCCGGCGGCAAGGGACTCAACGTCGCCCGCGTCCTGGCGGCGCTCGGCCACCGCACCGCCGTCACCGGCTTCGCCGGCGGCCCGGCGGGCGGGGAGCTGCGCCGCCTGCTGGCCGCGGTGCCCCGCGCCGACCTGCTGACCGACGCGCTGGTGCCCATCGCCGGCGCCACCCGCCGCACCGTCGGCGTGGTGGACATCGCCGGCGGCGACACCACGATGTTCAACGAGCCGGGCCCGACCGTCGGGCCCGCCGAGTGGGCGTCCTTCCTCGACGTCTACCGCGGGCTGCTGACCTCCGGGGACGCCCGGGGGGTGGCGCTGTGCGGCAGCCTGCCGCCGGGCCTGCCGGTCGGCGCCTACGCGGAGCTGGTGCGCGAGGCGCGCACCGCCGGCGTGTACGTACTGCTGGACACCAGCGGCGAGCCGCTGCGCCGCGGCCTGGCCGCCCGCCCCGACCTGATCAAGCCGAACGCCGAGGAACTGACCTGGCTCACCGGCTTCTCCGACCCCGCACGGGCGGCAAGGGACGCGCGGCGGCGCGGGGCTCGCGCGGTGGCCGCCTCGCTCGGCGCGCAGGGCATCCTGGCGCTCGACGAGACCGGCGGCTGGCAGGCCGCGCCGCCGGGCAGCCTGTCGGGCAACCCGACCGGCGCGGGGGACTCGGCGGTCGCCGGACTGCTCTCAGGGCTCGCCGAGGGCCTGCCCTGGCCGGAGCGGCTGGCCCGCGCGGTGGCGCTGTCCGCGGCGACCGTGGTGGCGCCGGCGGCCGGCGAGTACGACCGCGAGACGTACGAGAAGCTGCTGCCGCGCGTGCAGGTGACCGCGGCGGCCCCGTAGCCGCCCCGGCGCCCGGCGGGGCTACTTCGTGACCTGGCCCTGCTTCAGCCACACCTGGTCGAGGTTGACACCGCAGTTCGAGCCGGGCAGGCAGGTCAGCGCGATGGTGTTCGCGCCCTTCTTCAGCGTCACCCACGCGTAGGTGTGGTTGTCCCACGCCTTCGCCCAGTCGGTGTACGGCGGCTGGCCGTAGTTCTTCAGGTTGACCTGGTCGGTGCGCGGCTTGCCGTTGATCGTCAGCGCGAGGTTGGCGTCCTGGCCGGCGTTGCCGTAGCTGATGAAGAACGTGTAGTCGTCGTCGGACGGCACGGTGACCGTCCACAGCGCCGAGGCGCCGGGCGAGCCCATGTGGTCGACGTAGGTGCCGCCCGCCGCGTCCGCGCCGGTCCACTGGTTGCTCTTCGCCGCGCCGCCCGCCAGGGTCAGCGTCGACGCGTCGACCGGCCCCGAGTCGAAGTCCGAGGGCGTCGCGGACGGCGTCGGGCTGTCGCTCGGCGTGGTCTGGGTGGCCGGGGCGCTCGTGGGAGTGCTGCCGCCCGCCTTGTCGTTCTTGTCGCCCGAGCCGTTCGTCATCGCGAAGGCGATGCCGACGGCGACCGCCGCGACCACCGCGACCGCGGCGATCAGCAGGCCCTTGCGGTTGGGCGTGTCGGGCTGCTGGCCGCCGCCGCGCCGCCCTCCGCCGCCGCCGGCCGGCGGCGGCGTGTCGTAGCCCTGCGGCTGCTGCGGGTACTGCTGGGTGGCGCCGCCGCCGTACTGCTGCTGGCGCTGGTCGTAGCCCTGCTGCGGGGGCTGCTGCTGTTGCTGCGGGGGGTAGCCGTACCCGCCCTGCGGGCTGCGGCGCTCGCCGACCCGCTGCACCTGGTGGTACGAGGTGCGGGGCTGGCCGTACGGCTGCTGGTACGGCGCGGTCGGCTGCCCGCCGGCCGGGTCCGGCTGCTCGCCGCCCTCGGACCGGTAGAGATACGCGAACGGGTCGTCGTTCTCCGGGGTGCCGTCGTGTCCGGCCGTCATCCGCTGTCCACTCCCTCGTACTGCCATGCCTCCCGCGACCCTACCCGGCCCGGGAGTCCCACCGTACGGACTGTGGACGCTCCGGCAGGTCAGCGCGGTTCCGCTGTGACCGGTTCCACCCCGGATGTCACGTACGGTTGGCGCCGTGGACGAACAGTGGTCGCCCTGGCGTCAGGCGATGCAGCGGGCGCTGTACGGCCCCGACGGCTTCTTCGTACGGGAACGGCCGGCCCGGCACTTCCGCACCTCGGTGCACGCGTCGCCGCTCTACGCCAAGGCCGTCGCCGGCCTCCTGCTGCGGGTCGACGCCGCGCTGGGCCGACCGGACGTGCTCGACTTCACCGACATGGGGGCCGGCGGCGGGGAGCTGGCCGCCGCCGTGCTCGCCGCGCTGCCGGCCGAGGCCGGCGCCCGGGTACGGGTGCACGCCGTCGAGCGCGCGCCGCGCCCGCCCGGCCTCGACCCCCGCGTGCGCTGGACCGCGCGGCTGCCCCGGGGGCTGCGCGGCCTGCTCTTCGCCAACGAATGGCTCGACAACGTGCCGCTGGACGTCGCCGCGCTGTCCCCCGCCGGGCGGCTCCACTACGTCGAGGTCCACGCCGCCACCGGCGCTGAGCGGCTCGGGGCGCCGCTCAGCGAGCAGGACGCGGCGTGGGTCGCGCGGTGGTGGCCGCTGAGCGGGCCTGACGCCCGCGCGGAGATCGGGGCGAGCCGTGACCTGGCCTGGGCGCAGGCCGTCGCCGCGCTCGACGCGGGGGTGGCCGTCGCCGTGGACTACGCCCACACGGGGGCGGCGCGGCCGCCGGAGGGGACGCTCACCGGGTATCGGGGCGGGCGGCAGGTCGCGCCCGTGCCGGACGGAGGCTGCGATCTCACCGCCCACGTCGCGGTGGACGCCCTCCCGGGCACGGTCCGCACCCAGCGTGCGGCGCTCCACGCCCTCGGCGTCAACGGCGCGCGCCCCCCGCTCGCCCTCGCGTCCACCGACCCCGCCGGCTACGTCCGCGGCCTCGCCGCCGCCTCCGCCGCCGCCGAGCTGACCGCCCGCGGCGGCCTCGGCGACTTCGCGTGGCTCGCCACGCCGGTCACCCCCACCTGCGCCGCCCTCCTCCCCCCGGGCCCCTGACCCACCCCTTACCGGTGGCCCGGCCGGGCCACGACAGGCCCAGCCCCCTCGGGCCGGTGACCACGTCCAGCCCGCCGGCGGCTGGCCGCGCCGTTCCCCGCGCCCCTCAAAACCCGGGCTCCGCCCGGACCCCAGCGCCACCGGCCGGTGCGGCCGGGCCACGACAGGCCCAGCCCCCTGGGGCCGATGACCACGTCCAGCCCGCCGACGGCTGGCCGCGCCGTTCCCCGCGCCCCTCAAAACCCGGGCTCCGCCCGGACCCCAGCGCCACCGGCCGGCCCGGCCGGGCCACGACAGGCCCAGCCCCCTCGGGCCGGTGACCACGTCCAGCCCGCCGACGGCTGGCCGCGCCGTTCCCCGCGCCCCTCAAAACCCGGGCTGGTCCCGGCGGCGCTGGAGGAACGGGGGCGAGCCCGGCGCTTCCTCCCGCCCCCCGAGGACGACCCCCGCCCCCGGGTCAGGCCGCGCCGAGCGCCGCGAGGGCCTCGCGTTCGAGCTCCGGGGGGAGGCCGACCGGGGGGCGGTCGGGGCGGTGCGGGGGCGGGGAGGTGAGGGAGCTGAGCCAGCTCCAGGTGTCCGCGACGGTGTCCCGCACCGGCCGGCACACCAGCCCTGCGCCGAGAGCCTTCCCCACGTCCCCGCCGTGCATCGTCTCGTGGTCCTCCCCCGGCGGCATCCACACCGGCAACTGCGTCCACGGCTCGATCCCCGCCCCGAGCACGACCTCCGGCGGCGCCCAGCGCAGCACCGCGTCCGACCCGGTGGCCCGCACGCACTCCTCCAGCAGCTCACCCATCGTGGTGTGGCCGGGCGGGCTGACCACGTTGTAGGCCCCGCCAAGCCCCGCGGCGACCGCGTCGAGCGTCCACCCGGCGAGGTCCCGCGCGTCGATGTACTGGAGCGGCAGCTCCCACGGCCCCGGCGCGAGCACCTCACCGCCACGCGCGATCCGGCCGAGCCACCACGGCAGCCGCCCCACGTTCTCGTCCGGTCCGAGGATGAGCCCAGCGCGCACCAGCAGCGCCCGGTCCCCGTAGACCCGCTGCGCGGCCACCTCACCGCCGCGCTTGACCGCCGCGTAGTCCTCCCCGTCCGCGCCGACCACCGGCGCACTCTCGTCGAGCGGCGCCGGGGTCGGGTAGCCGTACACCGACCGGCTGGACACGTACGCGTACGCCCCGGTCCTGCCGTGCAGCATCCGCGCGGTGTCGCGCACCGCGCCGGGCGCCGCGGACCACGTGTCGACGACCGCGTCCCAGCGGCCCTCGTCGAGCGCCGTGAGACCGGCGGCCCCGCCGGTGCGGTCCCCGGTGAGCACCCGCGCCCCCTCCGGCGCGGCATGCCGGCCGCGGTGGAAGACCGTCACCTTCCAGCCGCGCTCCAGCGCGGCCTTCACCACCGCGCGCCCCACGAATTCCGTCCCGCCCAGCACCAGAAGATCCATGGCCTCACCCTTCCCGGCCGCGCTCCCCGGCGAAAGCCCGTTCCGCCGAGGGCGATTGCGCCCAGGGCGTAGCAGCCGGGCCGGGCCTGAGAGGATGACCCCATGACGGAGACCACGATCGGGGTCGGCGGGGCCGCCGAGAGCACCGACATGGTGCTCAACATCGGCCCGCAGCACCCCGCCACCCACGGCGTCCTGCGCCTGCGCCTGGTGCTCGACGGCGAGCGCATCCGCAGCGCCGAGCCGATCGTCGGGTACATGCACCGCGGCGCGGAGAAGCTCTTCGAGGCGCGCGACTACCGGCAGATCGTGATGCTCGCCAACCGGCACGACTGGCTCTCGGCGTTCTCCAACGAGCTGGGCGTGGTGCTGGCGGTGGAGCGGATGCTCGGCATGGAGGTGCCGGAGCGCGCGGTGTGGACCAGGACCCTGCTGGCCGAGCTGAACCGGGTGCTGAACCACCTGATGTTCCTCGGCTCGTACCCGCTGGAGCTGGGCGGGATCACGCCGATCTTCTACGCGTTCACCGAACGCGAGGAGCTGCAGCACGTGATGGAGGAGGTCTCCGGCGGCCGGATGCACTACATGTTCAACCGGGTCGGCGGCCTGAAGGAGGACCTGCCGAACGGCTGGACCGGGCGGGCCCGCGCCTGCGTGGCGGCGCTGCGCTCCCGGATGGGCCGCTTCGACGACCTGGTCCTGGGCAACGAGATCTTCCGCGCCCGCACCCGCGGCGTCGGCGTGCTCTCCCGCGCCGACGTGCACGCCTTCGGGGTGAGCGGCCCGATCGCACGGGCCGCCGGCGTCGACTTCGACCTGCGCCGGGACGAGCCGTACCTGGCGTACGGGGAGCTGGCCGGCACGCTGCGGGTGGCCGGCCGCACCGAGGGCGACTGCCTGGCCCGCTTCGAGGTGCTGCTGGAGCAGACCCGCAACTCCCTGGAGCTGGCCGACGCGTGCCTGGACCGGCTGGCCGAGCTGCCGCCGGGGCCGGTCAACCAGCGGCTGCCGAAGGTGCTGAAGGCCCCCGAGGGCCACACCTACGCCTGGACCGAGAACCCGCTCGGCCTCAACGGCTACTACCTGGTGTCCAAGGGCGAGAAGACCCCGTACCGGCTGAAGCTGCGCTCGGCGTCGTTCAACAACATCCAGGCGCTGACCGTGCTGCTGCCCGGCACCCTGGTCGCGGACATGGTCGCGATCCTGGGGTCGATGTTCTTCGTGGTGGGCGACGTCGACAAGTGAGGCCGGCGGCGGGCGTCACGCCTGGGCGCGCAGCTCCGTGACGTCGAGCTGCTCGGTCTCGTCGTGCGCGGTGAGGTCGATGACCTCCGCGTCCGCGGCCAGTGGCACCGGGCTCTCGGGGCGCCCGCCCTCCGGGCCGGCCTCGTGGGCCGCCCCGTGGCCGCCCTGGCCCTCGTGGCCGTGCTCGCGGCCCTGCTCGTCGCCGGCCGCCCGCTGGGTGCCGAAGAAGTCGAAGCCGCCGATCGCGCGGTGGCCCGCCGGGTGCCCCGAGGGGCGCTGCGCGTACGGCAGCACCGCCGCCGCGACGGCCGGCACCAGCCGGGGCTCGCGCACCGGCAGCGCGGCGGGGGCGCCGGACGCGTGCCTGCCCTGCCGCTCCTCGGCCGCGGCCGCCTCGCGCCGCCTGGCCTCCTCCACGGTGCGCTGCGCCTGCTGCCTGGCCGCGTTGCGCGGCAGGTCCCGCAGCGCCTGCGCGGCCCTGAGGTAGGCGGCGGCGCCGACCGGCGCCGGGCCGCTGGTGATCTCCAGCCGCGCCTGCGCCGCGTTGCCTTCGAGCTGCAGCCTGCGGCGTGCCTCCAGCGCCCGCGCCCGCTCGCTCTCCGCGGTGGCGTAGCGCCGCAGCAGCTCGGCGTGCTCGGTGCGCAGCCTGGCCAGTTCCGCGCGCTTGCTGCGGAGCTTCTTCTCCAGCCGGCCGCGGATCTCCCGCGACTCCTCCAGGTCCGTCTCGATCTCGGCGATGCGCTCGTCGGCGTGCCATTCGTCGCGCACCCGGGCGGCGTTCAGCTCGGCGACGCTGCGGCCCGCGGAACGGTCCCAGCGGCGCGCGAGCGCCGCGCCGGCGCCCGCGGTGAGCGCGGCGGCGACGACCAGCCCGCGCAGCGCCGCCGTATCACCGGCGAAGAGGGCGGCCACGGCGAGGGCCGCGGCGGATGCCGCCACGGTCAGCGGGGGCAGCATCCGGTGCAAGGGCTGCGAATGGCGGTGGCGTCCACGGGGCATGGCCAGAAATTTAGCGTGCGCGGGCCCGTTGTGGGGCAGCGGGGGCCTTAATTTTCGGGGGGTTTGGCCCCAGTCGGCCGGCTGGGGCACCCAGGTCCTTCAGGACGCCACGGTACGTGGCGGCGCGGTCACCGCAGGTGCGCCGCGGCGGCGGGCGGCGCGGGTACCGTCGGGCGGCCGTCCGGCGGGGTGACCGGAAGGCCGGCGGCGCGCCACGCCTGGAACCCGCCGTCGACGTCGGTGGCCCGGTGCAGGCCGAGCGCGTGCAGCGAGAGCGCGGCGAGCGAGGAGGCGTAGCCCTCGTTGCAGAGCACGACCACCCGCAGGTCGTGGCCGGTGGCCTCGGCGACGCGGTGGCTGCCCTGCGGGTCGAGCCGCCACTCCAGTTCGTTGCGCTCGACGATCACCGCGCCGGGGATGGTGCCGTCGCGGTCGCGGAGCGCGGCGTAGCGGATGTCGACCAGCAGCGTGCCGCCGTCCGAGGCGGCCGCGGCCGCCTCGGCGGGCGTCAGCCGGGTCAGCCGGGTGCGGACCGCGGCCAGGTGGTCGTCGATCGACTGCGGCGGTATGTCCGTGCCGGCCATCACCACTCCTCGGGGCGTTCGACCATTTCGAGACGGAAGGTGCTGCCCTTGCGGCTGTAGCGGCGGATCAGCGGCAGCGGCGGGTAGTAGGCGTGCACGGAGACCGCGTGGCCGGTCGGCGAACGGTTCTCGACCTGGTGCACGTGGTTGCGGCCGAAGGCGCGTCCCGCGCCCTCGGGCAGCACGCGCTGCCGGTCCAGGCCGTCGGCGAGTTCGAGGGAGCGCCAGCCCTCGCTGGGCAGCGGCACGGCGAGCGACTGCTCGGTCAGCTCGCCGGCGGCGGTCACGAAGACGCCGTACGAGCCGCCGTGGTCGTGCCATCCGGTCTCGGCGCCGGGCGGCCAGCCGATCAGCCAGGCCTCGGCACCGCCCGGACCGTCCAGGCGCACCCAGGTGCGGCCTTCCGGGTCGAGCGGGAGTTCGCCGACCAGGGATCGGTCGGCGGCCACCGAACGGGCGAAGTCGAGCAGTTCGGAAGCGGTGGGGGCGGTGGTGGGGGCGGGTACGGTCGACAAGGGTTACCACCCTGGGGTGTCGTCGTGAACGGTGGGCCTGAGACGCGCGTCAGCGCGCGGCCGTACACACGCAGCCCGCGTAGCGGAGGAGGTCCAGGTGGACCCTCCGGTGCAGGCGGAGCGTGACTGCGTTCACGCTCCGGACTGAACCATGACCTCACCGGCCAGGTCAAGCCGACTCCCCCGGGCTGGCGCCCGGACCGCCCCGCGCGTCACGCCCCTCCCCCGGGCTGGCGCCCACCTTGCGCCGGGCGCCACGCCCCCTCAGGGGCGCGGGGAACGGCGCGAGCAACCACCCACCGGCCGGTGGCCCGGCAGCGACCGCAACCGCCCCACCGGGCCGGTGACGACGCACAGCCCTCGCCGCGGCCGAAAACCCCGGGCCGCGCCCGGAACGCGCCGCGCCCTGCCAGGGGCGCGGGGAACGGCGCGAGC
>NZ_JAZEWV010000053.1:0-36792 GCF_036353415.1 Actinacidiphila polyblastidii | reverse complement strand
ACGGGCCCCAGTTCAGAGCGCATCTGGGCTGGGGCCCGCAGCCTTTTTGGCGGCGCAAGAGGGCTCTGCTGGCCCCCTGCTGGCCCGAAGGGTAGGCGATCAAGGAAGGGGAGTCGCATGGCAACAGAGGATCTGCAGACGCTCCGAGAGCGGTACGAGACGCTCCTGCGGCAGTACGTGGACGCGGCGCTGAGGACGCAGGAAGCGCTGGGCAAGCCCCATGCGCTGGGCAGCGGACATGTACCGACGATCTCGGGCGACTGGATCGAGGCTGTCGAAGCCGAGCGCGCGCTTCAGCCGGAGTACGAAGCCGCCCGGGACGCGTACTGGCAGGCAGCCGGCGGGCGTTAGGCGAACACGACGGAGCCCCAGCCGGTGAGGGCCGGGGCTCCGCTTGCAGCCGCACCGCGACGAAGGGGTACATCGGTACGGGGCGCTTGGGGGCGGTTCGGTCAATCGGCCGGCTTCTTCTGGGTGAGGGGCATCATCGCGACGATCGCCTCGGCTGCGGCCCGCTGCGGGTCGTACAACTCGAAGGTGTGCCGGCCCTCGTGCTGGTCGTACAGGCCGCAGCCCTCGGTGTCGTCCGCGCTCGATGTGGTGCAGTCCAGCAGCCTCTGCAGGTGCGCGGTGCCCTCGTCCGACCACACGGCCCAGACGGCGTCGTCGCCTTTCTCGCTGGCGACCAGGCCGTGGTGTGCCCCTACGTGGAGGTCCTGGATCATGCAGGACGGCACGTCCTGGATGCCGAAGAGCCCGGCGTCGGGCTCCATCTCAATCGCGCCGAGGACCAGTGCGATCGGTAGCAGGGTCACCTCGCGGCAGTGCCGCGGTGCCTCGCGCCCGGGGCGCGTCACTCGGCGCTCGCCGGGCGCCGGGCGGTGCCGCCTCCGGCGTGGAGCCTGCACTGGCACGGCGGCCATGCCGAGGTCGCCAGCGGCGCTCCTGCGGGCATCGCGACGGCCGGGCGGGACTCCGTTTCCTCGCCGCGGGCGTTGACCCGGCGGACTCGGATTGTCAGGCCGGGATGGGTAGTCTGCTCCATGCTGCGCCCCTCGCTGGCGTGGCCAATCCCCGGACCGTGTGGCGCGGTCGCGGGGCATTTCCGTGCCTATCGACGCTAGGGGCCCGATGTGCAGCAGCGTGAGCCGTGTGCAGATTTGTACACGAGTAGGCATCGGGCCACGTCGCGGACCTGGCGGCCCTCTTGACGGTGTCCATCAGCCCGGTGACCGTGGTGCACAGAAGTGCACGCCCCGCGATCGGAGGCTGACATGTCGTTAGAGTTCATCGGAATCGACCCCCAGACCGGAGACGGCGAGAGCCCCACGGTGTGGATCGACCAGGAGAAGCGCGAACTCGTCTTCCAGGGCTGGAAGCCGGACGCACAGACCGAAGCGGCCTGCGCGGCATTCGAAGTTCCAGGGCACGCCGTCGGAATCCCGGACCACGAGGCCGTGGTGCGGATCCCCGCCAGGATGGCCCAGATGATCAGGGAGGCGTGCGATGCCCTCGAACGTGCCCAGCTTTGACGAGTTGCTCGACGGCGCACAGCACTCCGCCGTGCACCTCGAGATGCGCGACGCCTACGCCGTCGACTACGAGGCCGGCCCGTTCGCCGACTGGAAGGCCGGCCGCCAGCTGAGCCCGGCAGACCAGGCGTCGTGGTGGCGGCCCTGGCTCGACCTGATCGAGCGGACCGTCGCCCGCGGCGTCACCGTTCGCCGCGCCCGCATCGTGTCCGAGCCGGTCAGCGAGTACATCCGGTACGAGCACTCCGGGACGTTCACCAACGTCGCCGCGGGCGAGCAGGTGCGGTGGCTGCCGCGCCGGCAGGCGAGCACGATTGCGCTGCCTGGCAATGACTTCTGGCTCATCGACAGCACGCTGATCCGGTGGAACCACTTCACCGGCGACGGGCAGTCCGCAGGCGGCGAGATCAGCGACGACCCGGCCGCGGCCAAGCTGTGCGCCGACGCCTTCGAGGCCGTCTGGCAGCGCGCCATCCCGCACGCCCAGTACACAATCCGCTGAGCCAGAACACCGGTCGGTCATGCCCGCATCGCCCTCATCCTCCGCCCAAGCAGCGCGCGCCGCAGTCGCCCGGCGGCTGCGAGACCTGCGCAAGGGCGCGGGCTGGACCGTGGTCGAGCTGGCCGACCGGTGCGGCTGGTCACACGCCAAGACCAGCCGCATCGAGAACGCCCGGACCGCGCCGTCGACGAAAGACATCCGGGCGTGGTGCCGGGCCACCGGCGCCGACGCCCTGGTCGACGACCTGATCACGCAGTCGCTCCACGCAGCATCCATGTATGCCGAGTGGCGCGACGAGACCCGTCGGGGCCTGCGTGAGCTGCAGGACAGCTACGGCCGGCTGTTCCGGGAGACGGCGCTGTTCCGGGTCTACTCCTCATCGCTCGTGCCCGGCCTTCTCCAGACCGAGGGCTACGCGGGGGCCATTCTTCGCCTCAGCGCCGAGTTCCAGGGGCTTCCCACGGACGACAGCGGAGCCGCCGCGCAGGCCCGCGTGGATCGCTCCCGCATCATCTACGAGGCGGGGCGCCGCTTCCTCCTGGTCGTCGAGGAAGGCGTGCTCTACCACCAGATGGGCACGGAAGACGCCATGGCCGCACAGCTCGGGTTCCTGCTCACCGCCGGCGCGCTGCCCGCCGTCTCGCTGGGGATCATCCCGAAGGACACCGCGGAACGCAGCCAGTGGCCGCGAGAGACCTTCCACATCTACGACGACCGGCTCGTCTCCGTCGAGCTGGTGACCGCCAGGGTCCGGATCACGCAGACGAACGAGGTCGGCCGCTACGTGCGGGCCTTCGAGCAGCTGCGGAAGATGGCGGTGTACGGCGCCGATGCTCGCGCGCTCATAGTCCGGGCGATCGATGCCTTGCGGTGAGCCCCCGCCGTGCTGTTGACGGGGGCGTTCCACCGCACTGCCCACGTGGATGGGATGCCGCCACGCTACGCCCCGGGTCCGACAAGGCCCGGCATGCCTAACCGCAGCGGTTAACCATGCTGGTCAGAGCGGGTGTGAGAATGGGCGTTATTTTATAACGGTTGTTCTCACACGTCCGCGCCGGGCAGTTCCGCCGTAGTGTCGACGCGACGGAAGGTCAGCGTCCATCGCAGTGCCGCCTTGGCCATTCCCGGGCCCTGAGTCTGCTGCTGATGCTCCAGCCTCCAGCCCTCGCCCTCGATCTTGGTGACCCATCGGGCGATCACGGCTGGCTGCACGTTGTGGAGTTGGTGGACGTACACCGTGTCTCCGCGTTCCCGCGCTGCTATCGCGCCCTTTGTCATGCGCTTGTGCGCCCACTCCTTCAGCCCCACGGCATTCCCCTCCCAGGCGATTGGCGGCAGACACTACAGGCGCGAGATGGGTTGAGGTGGCCAGTAATGACGAAAGCCCCCGCCCCGTCCCGAAGGACAAGGCGGGGGCTGTTCACTGCCAGGGCAGGAGTTCGAGTTCTTCCGGCGGCTCGGGCGGCGGCCCGGCCGCGCCCGGCTGAATCGTGGCGGCCCACCGGCGCAGGTCCACGTAGGCGCGCGCCAGGAGCTGGCGCTGCTCCCGTTCGTGCGACAGCTCCTTGTCGAGCCGCCGGGTGATGGTCGTGAAGCTCGACCTGCGGGACTGCCGCCACGCCGCTGTTCCCCCCAGCAGCGTGGCGGCCGCGGTCCCGAGCGCGCCCAGGTCAATCACGGGGCTCCCCCCTCTTCTCGTACAGTGCGGCCACCACCCAGGCTGGTTCGGCCATGCCCGCGGTCAGGACCACGAAGGCGGCGAAGGCCAGCCACGCGGCAGCAGAACCGCTGGCGGACGGGTAGCCGCCGGTGATGGCCGTGCGGGCGTAGGTGATGCCCCACAGCACCGCGGGCGCCGCCAGGGCGGCGAACCCCGGTGCCTGGTAGCGCATGCGTCGGCCCAGGCCGGCGAGGATGGCGACCGCGCCGGCCGCGACCCACACCCAGCCGAGGTCGGACAGCGGCACGTACCGGGTGATCCCGGCCAGTCCCCGGGACCGGCCGTAGGTCGGGTCGGTGCTGATGCTCCGGCCGTAGACGATCCAGCCGACGCCGAGCACGGCTAGGGCTGCGGGCCGCAGCCCGCCGACCGCCCGCACCGCGGCCCGCACGTCACACCCCCTTGGTCAGGCTCGCCGAGTTCGGGTCGCCGACCAGGCGGGCGAACAGGCCCTTCAGGACGGAGACGCCGGCCGCGGCCCCGGCGGTCGCGGCGGTGTACCACATGCTGCCGTTGAGGGGTTCGGTGACGACCAGGCCGGCGACGAAGCCGCCGAGCGCGGAGGTCAGCACCCGCTCCAGCAGATCCTTGCCGTAGCTCGCGGCCTGCTTCTCGATGGTGCCGACGGACGGCAGTCCGATGTCGCTCATGGTCAGTTCTCCTTCAGGGTGTTGGACAGGGTCTGGCCGAGCTTGTCCAGCGCGGCGTCCGCGCCGGCCACGGCGGCGGCCTCGGCCTGCTCGGGGGTGAGGACGCTGCCGTCCTTCACCGCGGCGAGCAGCTGCGTGACCACGCCCAGGAGCGCGCCGATCTGGGCGAGGCCCTTCTGCGAGGCGGAGTTCGCCTGGAAGGCGTCCTTGCCGATCTCCCAGAACAGCGGGCGCGGCCCGACGGTCTTGTCGTCGGTGGTGGTGGGGTTGTCGATCGGGCCGAACACGGCGCCGGTCTGGGTGAACCGCTGGTAGACCGCTTCCGCGATCTCGGCTGCCGTGGGCATGGAGTCGTCCTCCTGGACGGTCGGGGTGCCGCCGGCCCACGCGCGCAGCGCGGCCGGGGACTGGTAGATGACGGTCTGGTCGCGCGGCACGGAGGCGAACTGCCAGCCCCACACGGCGTGCCCGGACGGCGCCGGGCGCGCGGCGGTGGCGGCTTGGGCGAAGGAACGTCCCTGCACCGGGTACGCCGGGTACCAGAGGAAGTCCTCGTTGCCGGGTAGGTGCCCGGCGGCGATGTCGTCGCCGCTGGTGTAGATCCCGACCTTCTGGCCGGGGAACGAGCGCTTCACCGCGGCGATCCAGTCGTGCGCGTACTGCCGGACCTGGGCCGAGGTGACGCCGGCGTAGTTGCGGGCGCCGTCGGGGTAGCGCTCCAGGTCGAGCGCGTGGACGAACAGCGAGTTGCTGGCGGCCGTGCGGACCGCGGAGGCGTAGTTCGCGGCCTCCAGGACGGCGGGCTGGTTCGGCCAGGCGAAGTGGTAGCCGCCGGGAATCAGGCCGCCTGCCTTGACGTCGGCGATGTGCCGGGGGAACCAGTCGTCGTGGCTGTGCTGGCCCTCGGACGCCTTGGCGAAGCCCAGGTGGGCGCCGAAGGACCGCCAGGGCTGGTGGCTGGCCTGGTTGTTGGACACGTCTACGGCGAACGAGACGTCGGCCATGTGCCCTCCTCGGGCATGGCGAAGCCCCCGGGCCAGGCGGCGCGAGGGCGGGGCGGGTGAGGGGAAGGTCAGGCGAAGATCGGCTCCGGGTCCGCGAGGTTCGCGGCCGTCATGACCGTGTTCTGCACGGCCTTGAAGCAGCTGACGCTGCGGGGCATCCCGACGGGCAACTCCACGGTGCGCAGCGCGTGGGCGATGGCCAGCGCGGCTTCGTCGGTCAGGGCCGGGTCGGTCAGCATGAAGTTGAAGGCGTCGCCGCCGAGGTTCCCGGTGATCTCGTACTGCGTCAGGGTGCTGGTGTCGCTCACCGTGGACTCACTTCCGGTTGGGGGTCAGCGGCTGATCCACAGGACGCACAGGCTGGGCGCGAAGACGCCGCCGCCGGTGGTGCTCAGGGTGGTTCCGGCGGTGTGCGCGGCCATCGCCTCGACGTAGTCGGTGCTGCCGTTCATGGTGACGAAGGCGGACGTCTGCATGCCGCACAGGACGACCTGCGAGGGGTCGAAGCTCACGCCGCTCCCGATGACCGCGGCGCCGTTGAGGCCGACCTGCAGGCGCCGGTCGCCGGTCGCGTTCGCCGACCAGCCGACGGTGGCGATCACGAAGTACGTGCCGGGCACGGTCGCGGTGTACCGGCTGGTGTTGGTGACCGTGGAGTGGCCGCCGTCGAGGTCGAAGCGCTCGGTGTCCAGCGTCAGCGCCGTCATGGCGTTCGAGCCGGGGATCGACTGGCTAGAGGAGGCGTACCCGGCGAAGACGGGCGCGCCCAGGGCGAAGTTGTTGAGATCCCTCACCTGGGCGTTCCACAGCGCCGAGGTCTGGTAGATGCCCGGGGTCTCGGTGGGCGGGGAGGGGACGGTGCGCCCCACGGCGGCCTCCTCAGTAGGCGAAGGTGACGGCGTCGAACGCGGACACGGCGTCGAACGCCGCTGGGTCGGTCACACCGGCCGGCATGGGCTCGCACACGACGCCGCCGGTGGTGTGGGTGTGGATCGTGGGCGCGGTCAGGTTGATGACCGCGGTCGTCCAGCCCGGTGCGGTGGCGCCGACGGACAGCACTGTCACGGGCTCCGGGACGCTGCCGCCGAACCCGAGGATCAGTTGCTGGCCGGCGGCCAGCTGGCTGGAAAGGGGGTTGGTGTTGTCCTGGCTGTTCTTCACGGTGATGCTCGTCGCGCCGATCGCCGCGCCGGCCGACAGCGTGGTGTGCCAGGCGGCGAAGCGGCCGTAGACGAGGGTGTCCGCGCGGGAGCACTGCAGGATCAGGACGGCCTCGCCCTTGTCGTCCTGCGTCCAGTCGAGCTTCTCCACGAAGCACTCGATCTGGATGGCGGGGGCTCCCAGCGGCCGGCGCATCACCCGCACCCGCACGCCCTGCTCAAGGGACAGGCAGACCGGCCACAGCGCCGGGTACGCGCTCGGGTGCAGCTTGAGTGCGGCCACGCGCGTCGAGGGCTGCGCGTATCGGCTCTTGATGTAGTTCGCCGCGTCCTGGCATTCCAGCGGGTCCACCGCGTTGACCGTGCGGGTCAGTGTGCGGGGGAAGTACGACTTCACCGAGGCGCTGTCGGTGGCGGTGAAGACCTGCCCGGTGCCGTCCTGGGTGACCTGGGCGATGCCGCCCAGGTGAGTGGAGTCGAAGTCCGGCTGGCAGTCCTCATAGGGGTACTCGCCCAGGTCGGAGCGCTCGCCGAACACGACGGTCGGGACGAGCTGGTTGTACCGGGCGGTGCGGGCCTGGAACGTCACGGTGCCGGCGGCGTCCACGAAGTGCGCGCCGCCCTCGGTGTCGACACAGCCCTGCAGGGCTGTGAGCGCGTCCTGCCCGGCGAAGGCCGCCGGGCCCATGTCGGTTGTCTGCCCAGCCTGCAGGCGTGTCGCGCCGCCGTACCCGGAGTAGCGCAGGATCCGCCGGTATCGGGCGTCGGTGGATTCCCCGGCGCACGCCTGTTTCCAAGCGGAGTACAGGTTGTCGCAGTCCGTAAGGGTGAAGGCCACAGGGAATTCGGCGCAGAAACTGAGATCTCCCGCCCAGTTGAATACGGTGCCACCGCCGTTGGTCCGGTCGACGTAGTTACCGAGGGCATCCGAGACGAGGAGCGTGGGCCAGTTTCCGCTCCCCACGACGTTGGAGAAGGTGTGCGCATAGCCGTCCAGCCGGACGATCAGGCCGTCCGCCGCCGCGTCGTAGGCGACCATGCCGATGTGCCAGTTGCCGTCATCGGCCTCTACCTCCGGAACGGCTTTGGAGTGCTGGCCGCTTCCCGCTACGGGGCCTGCGGAGACGATCTGGAAGGTGCCGTCGGGTGCGATCAGCCATTCCAGGGTGTTGCCGATGACTGGCCGCTGGGCGTCGAAGCAGCTCCACATGATGGTGCTTTGCGTGCGCGTGGCTGGACCGGTGTACCGGAAAGCCAAGACGCGCGTCCAGCTTCCGGCGAGGGCCGGCCCTTTGATGCCGACGGCGTCCAGCGCGATGAATGAGGCTGCGGCCAGGAGGTTCGTTGCCGGGCTGGCGTTCTGGACGTGCATCACGGGACCTGCTGATCCGGCGAAGACTCCGTTCACGGTGTCGGTGGCGGTGACGCTCGTGCCGAAGGTGACCGTGCCGGCGCCGTACTTCCCGTGCGCGACCGGGGCGGGAGTGTAGGTGCCCGTCGCGTCGGCGACGGTCGTGCTGCCCGCGGGGTCGTCAAGGCGGAACAGGAAGCGGGGGCTGTGGGACTGGATTTCTGCGGTCAGCGGGTCCGGGAGCGTGAACTGCGACAGGAGCGCGAAGGAGTCCACTCCGGTGGGCTGGACTACGCCGCGGGTCCCGCCGTCGAGCCAGGTCGCCGGCCACTTCTCCACGAACTGGCTCATGACCGGGGACCAGACGCCGGGCTGCACCCACGCGGACGCACTGCTGCCCTTCTCCAGCTGCCACCCGTCGACCTGCACCTGCGCGGTCGCCCCGGGCGCGGTGACGATCTGCACGCCGGTGAACAGCGCGGCCGAGGTGGCGGCCGCGGTCGCGGTGAGGGTGATCTGCGTCCACGCCGCGGTCGCCGATCCGACCAGCGACGCCGTGCTGCCCACCGCGGTGGTCGCCGCGGCGTCGGTCGCCGTGCGGGTCCGGAACCCGGCGGCGACCTGCACGGTGGTGCCCGGGGTGACGTTCCGGACGCGGAGCTGCACCGTGTATGCCTGGCCGGGTAGCACGCCGGGCTGTGCGGTGTAGCAGATCCACTGCGCGGCGACGGCCGTGCTGGACACGGCGAACTGGGCGACGGTAGCGCCCTGCCAGGCCGTGCCGGAGGCGACGAAGCTGCCGCCGGTGCCGTCGGTGTCGGTGAGGATCCGCGGCCCGGTGTCGCTGCCGTCGATGACGCCGAGCGGCTGGCCGCCGACGTCGCCGCCGGTGGCCTGGGCCTGGGTGAGGAGGTTGATGGTGGGCGGCCACTGGGCGCGCCGCCGGATCGGCTGGAAGGGCTTGATCCGCCCCGCGTAGGGGCCGGCCGTGTTGTCGGGGTCCAGGGAGCCGTCCTGGTTGGGCAGGACCATCGAGCAGGTGCCGGCCTGTACCTGGTCGAGCTGGTACTGCCGGCCGCGGCCGGTCGCGAACTGCCCGATCGTCTTCACCTCGACGTAGCGGTCCGGGGGGATCTCGCCGCCGTTGGCGTCCCAGTACGGGCCCCACGCGGTCTCGATCAGCGGCCAGTTCGGATTCAGTGCCACGTGGGCCTCCTATCGGACGTAGGACGGGTAGGTGGCCGGGTTGCGTGAGCCGAGGTCGAGCAGCCCCTCCTGGATGGCGCCGACCAGCTGCCGGTCGGTCGTGACATGCCCGGCCACCGGCACGGTGATGTTGTAGGTGACGGACGGACGGCCGCCGGTGACGCCCAGCGCTCCGATGCCCAAGCCCTGGCCGGCGACCGCGCCGCCCATCGCGGTGACCGCGGCGGTGGCGTGGTGCGTGCCGGCTGCGATGCCCTGGGCGAGGCCCTGCGGGATGAACTGGCCGAGGTCCGCGAACACCCGCGAAGGCGAGCGAATCCCGAGCGCCTTCTTGATCGCCGCCTGCATGGATTGGGCGATCCGCAGCATCTGCGCCTCGATCGCGGCCTCCTGCGACTGCAAGCCCCTGATCAGGCCCTTCGCCGACTGGATGCCCGCCCCGTACATGCTGTTCGCGACCGCGGCCCCGGTGTTGTTCGCGGCGCCCTGCAGGGACGCCTGCATCTGGTTCATCGCCGCGATCTGGCTCTTGGAGCCGCCGTCCAGCGCCAGGGCCGTCGCACCGGCCTGGTCGACGCCCGCGGTTGCGAGCTGCTGAATCAGGTCGGAGCGCAGGCCCTTCTTGCGCAAGTCGTCCAGCTCGGCGGCGAACTGCTGCGCCGCCTGGACGCGCTGCTGCATCTGCGCCAGGACATCGCCCGCGTTCACGCCCCGGCCCTCCTCGGGGCTGGCGGTGATGATGCTGGCGGACTGCATGATCCCGGATGCGACGCTGGCCTTCTCCGACGCCCAGGACTTCTGCAGGTCGGCGAGCTTCTTCTGCGCTCCCTTGAGCTGGTCGGCGACGCCGTCGCGGTGCCGGGCCAGTGCGAGCAGCTGGGAGTTGTCGCGGGCGACGGCGTTCTGCAGGGCCCGCTGGTGGGTGCCGAAGTCCGTGTAGAGCGACTCGGCGATCCGTCGTCCGGCTGCCTTGACCTGGGACTCGGTGCCGGTCAGGCCGCCGACCAGACCGGCCACCACGTAGGCGCCCAGTGCCCGGAACTTCTTGCTGGGGCTGTTGATCTCCAGGGCCTGGGAGAACGCGGTGACGGTGCCGCCGGCCATGTCGGTGATCGCGGTGTGCGCCAGGTGCGCGTTCGTGGCCACCCCGAGCGCGATGCCCTCGGGGATCGCTGACCCGACGTGGTCGGCGAACAGCTTCGACGGGCTGTTGATGCCGAGGAAGGACTTCGCCGACGACAGGGCGTCGTGGGCGAGGTTGCCCAGTTCGGACTTCAGCTGCCCGCCGGAGCCCTCGACGCCGTGGACGATGCCCATCACGATGTCCCGGCCGATCTGCTCGAACTTGCCGCCGATGCCGGTCACCGCGTTGTAGGCGCCGTTGAGCTGGCTGGAGATCGTGGACTTGATGCTGCCCATCAGCGTCTTGATCAGGCCCCAGGCCGCGGACAGCGGCCCGGTCATCGCCTTCTTGATCGAGGTGAAGAGGCTGCTGGCCGTGCCGTAGATGCCCGACCACAGGGCGGACAGCCAGTGCGCGGCGGTGGTCCACAGCGACTTCAGCAGGCCGTAGACCTGCTGCATCGGCGTGATGATCGTGATGCGGATCGCCGCCCACACGACGCCCGCCACCACCTGGATCCCGGCCCACAGCGCGGACAAGAACGCGGAGATCGCGCTCCACACCGAACGGGCCACACTGAAGACCTGCTCGTGGAAGTGGTTCCACAGCGCGACCAGGCCCGCGATGAACGGGAAGAAGATCACGAAGAGGAGGGGCCACCACTTACGGAACCACCCGCTGATCGCGTCGAACACGGCTGTGGTGGTCGCCCAGATGCGGTTCCACGCACCGACGACCGGATCGGCCACCATGTGCCAGGCCGAGACGAAGAACCCCGCGACCGACCGCCACGCCCCCATGACCGAGTTGACGATCGAGTTCCAGATCGCGGTTGTGTGCGAGGCGATGTCGTCCCACGCGCCGGACAGCCACTTCCCGACCGAGGACGCGACGGCCTTGATGCCGTCCCAGACCTGCCGCCAGTGCATCGCCAGCAGCACGAGTTCAGCGATCAGCAGGACAATGCCCAGCACGATCCACGTCATCGGGTTCGCGGCGGCGGCGATCGCCATGTCGACCAGCGCTGCGGTCGCTGCGATCAGAGCGAAGACGAGGATGCCGCCGATGATCCCAGCGGCGATCTTCGCGGCCATCGCGTGCTGGGTGAGCCAGGTCGCGCCCTTGGCGAGCGCGCTCACCATCGCCTGGACATAGGGCATCAGGATCTGCCCGATCTGGATGCCCATCGCCTGCAGGCTGGCCTTGGCCTCGGCGGTCTTCTGGTTGAAGTTCTTCTGGACGTCCGCCCAGCCCTCGACGGACTTCCCGCCGGCGCGGACGTGCTCGGCGACGCCGGCGGTGTTGCGCTGGAAGTCGGCCATGTGCGGGCCGGTCAGCTGCAGCGCGGCCATCATGCTCTTGGTGCCGCCGACCATCGTGGCCAGCGAGCCGATGTACGTCTGCTGCGTGGGCGGCAGGTTCGCCAGAACCTTCTGGAAGTCCGTCGCCGACTTCGCCGCGCCGCGCAGGTGCTGGATGATCACGGTTCCGGCCGGGCCCATGTGCGCCTGGATCGCGTCGGTCAGCGTCGTCAGGGTCGCCGCTAGGCCCTTGGTGCCCAGTTCCTGGGCGACCTGCACGGAGGACAGGCCCAGGTTCTTCATCTCGTCGGCGGCCCTCGCCGTGGGGTTGGACAGCTGGCCGATGGTCTGCCGCAGGTAGGTCGCCGCGACGCGCGCGGGGGTGCCCTGCGCGGTCATCGTGGCCATCGCGCCGAGAATCTCGTTGAGGCCGACCTTGGCGGCAGCCGCCGTCGGCAGGATGCTGCTCATCGACCCGGCGAGGTCTTCGAGGTTCGTCTTGCCCTCGGACTCCGTTGCGATCAGCGCGTTCATCGTCGGGACGACCGAGGCCGCCCCGGACTTGTAGGCGTTCATCGCGGTGGTGACCGCGTCGGTGGTGGTCTTCAGGTCCGCGTTGCCGACCTTCGCGCCCTCCGCCGCGGTCCGCAGCACGTTCAGCGCCGCGGTGCCGTGGTAGGACGCGGACTCGGTCATGTAGAGGCCGGCGGTCAGCTCGGACGTGGATTGGCCGACCTGCCCGGCCATGGCCAGCACGCCGCTGGAGACGAGCTTCATGTTGTTGGCTGCCTCGCCCGCGCCGGTGCGCACGCGGGTCATCTGCTGCTGGAAGTCGCCGGCCATCTGCACGGTGCGGCGCGCAACCTCGCCCGCGGCGACGCCCAGGCCCAGGATCGCGGCCTTGCCGAGCATGCCGGTCTTCTTGAAGGAGCCGGCGCCCTCGGCGTCCACGGTGGCCAGCTCCGTCTTGACGCCGCGCACCGCGGTGCTGACGCCGGTGGTCTTGCCCAGGAACTCGATGAACACCGGGGGGAGAGCGCCCACGGCGGCCACCCCCTCTCTGGTGTCGCGTCAGTTTCGGGTGGCCTTCGCCCAGGCGGCGGTCCAGACGGCGCCCATCTTCGGTTCGGCCCTGCGCAGGCCGGGCCGGAAGTACGGGTACTGGGCTTCCAGGCGCTTCTTGTAGAGGTTGCGGACGCCCTTGCCGACGCCGACGCCGCCCTGGAAGCCGCCGCCCGGGATGGGCTTGGGCCGCCGGACGCCGCCGACACCCTTGGACAGCTCCCCGGTCAGCCGGCCGGGCCCGCTGGACTTGGTGACGTGGTGCGGGGACAGGTTGAGGTTCACCGCGGCGCCGGTGCGGCTGGACGCCCCGCGGTGATCCCACCGGGGGCGGCCGCGCAGCCCGGAGCGGATCGACTTCTTCGCCAGCGCCTGGGTGGCCTTCAGGGCCTTCAGGGTGGCGAGGTCGATCTCGCGGTTCATGCGGGTCAAGCTGGCCTCGGCCTCCCGCACGCCCTTGATGCGCACGCCGATGCCGCCGGCGCCGGTGACGCTACCCATGCTTGGCCTCCCGCTTCTGGATGTTGCTGCGGGCCTTGACCACGGTGTCGTCTACGGCCAGGAGCCAGTCCAGGCCCGTCGCCGACTCGTCTTCCAGCTCCGACGGGAGCTTCTTCAGCAGCGTGCACAGCCGCCAGGTCCGCAGCTCTTCGGCCGGCAGGTCCGCCGTGTCGTACTCGAACAGCCCCTCCAGCTGGCCCCTCAGTCGCTGGAGGGCTCGGTAGGGGACGCCGGGTCCGGGGTCGGCTCGAAGTTCGGGTTCATCGCGTTCTGCCAGGGCCCGACGGCCTTCCGCAGCGCGTCCAGGGCGGGGCCGGGCAGGTCCAGGACCGCGTCGGTGGTGACGCCGCCCTCCCAGGACCAGCCGCGGACAACCGCGACGACCAGGGCGTCCTGCAGCTCTTCCAGAGCGTCGAAGGCGTCGCCCATGCCGGCCGCCAGCGCCAGCTGGTCAGCCGCCGACAGCTCCGCGCCGCCCTTGGTGGTCTCACTGGCGTCCTTCACCGCATCCATGAACGCCGGGTAGGAAGTCAGCTTCGCGGTCAGCCGCTTGATGGGGCGCCGCATCCGCTCGGTGATGTCGGAGACCGGGCGGAGATCCGCCCAGCCCCCGGGGAGTTCTACGCGGTGGGCCTGGGTGGGGTCGAGGGTGGTGGCCACGGAGCCGTCCTTACTTGTAGATGCCGGAGGCGACGGCGTTCTGCAGCGTCACCTTGATCGGGGAGTATCCGCCGGACGTCCCGACGTCGGTGGTGTTCGCCAGCGCGTCGTAGTCGACGGACAGTTCGATGTAGTCCTTGCCGCGGCTGATCTCGGCGTTGGTGAACGCAGCCTTGGTCATGTGCAGCTTGACCTGCACCGCGGCGGCGGCCGCGCCCTGGGCGTAGTTGATGTCGAGGCTGGGCTTGGCGTTGGTGAGGTAGTTCGTCAGCTGGGTGTCGTCCTCCATCACCAGCGTCAGCTTCCCCGACGCCTCGACAGGACCGGCCCACAGCGCGTAGGGCGCCTGGGTGCCGTCGGCGGTCTGCACCACGGTGATCGGCCGCTTGATCGTGCACTCGCCGTCGACGACGAACGCGGAAGCGACGCCGCCGATGGCGACCGCGCCGACCCAGCCGGGCAGCGGCTGCACGGCGGTGTAGGACGGCGTGGGCTTGGTGGTGGTCGCCGACGCCAGCGAGGTGGCCTTCGCGGAGTAGGTCAGCAGCCCGTCGCCGGAGAACTTGATCCCCAGCTCGGAGAAGCGCAGGCCCGGGAACTGACGGGTGTTGATCGTGTAGTAGTCCGACAGCGTGTAGGACGGGGGCTGCCCGGTGCCGCTGTTGAGGACCGCGGCGTTGTGCGTGTACGGCGCACTGGCCCCGGATGACGCGAGGTCGCCGAGGACGCCGGTGACCATCCAGCCCAGGGTGTCGGGGAAGACGTCGCCGTCGAAGCCGTACTCGGCCCAGATCGGGCCGGAGATCCGGTCGTAGGTGGAGACCATCGAGCCGCGCATGCCCTGGTCGTCCAGGAGTGTCAGCTTGTCCGACGGGGACATCGTCTTGACCGGGATGAACGCGGTCGCGGCGACCGGGGTGCCGGGGGTCGTCTCCTTGGCGATGCCGAGGAACGACTGGAACGTGGGCTGGGGCATCGGTCAGTCCTCCTTCTGGGCGTCGTCCGCGGGCGGCTGCTCGTCGACGGCCGGGGGCGGGGTGGGCTTCTTCTTGGTGGGCTCCCAGCGGCCGTCGTCCGGCACCCAGCGGGCGCCCTCGGGCTGCTGCAGCGGCGGCTCGTCGTCGGCCGGCGCCGGGGGGCGGGCGTCGAACTCCGCGACGGTGGCGGGCCCGTCCTCGTCGGCGGGCTTGGCCTCGACGCCCAGGCCGGGGTAGTAGCGGGCGTCGTCGCCCGTGTAGATGTACGCAGGCACGGGGCCCTCCTTAGATGCGGGCGTAGCACTCGATGGGCACGGTGGTGACGGTCTGGAAGCCCTTGTGCTGCTCGTCCCAGTCGCCTTCGGTCTCCGAGGTGACGGGCCGGGCGGTGGTGACGGCGCCACCGAGCGTCGGGTCGGCGCGGACGATCGCGCACACGGCGTTGAGCAGGTCGAAGGACCGCTCGAAGGTCTGCTGGGCGCTGTCGCCGCCGCGGTAGACATCGAGGGTGACGGTGATGCTGTACCGCTCGTCGAGCCACCCGGCGCCGCCGCCGCCGACCATGGAGTTCACGCCGATGTCGCGGCTGACCTTGCCGACGGCCACGATGTCGTCCGGCTGGCTCGGGCCGGGGATGTCGTAGCAGACCAGCAGCGAGGACTTCAGCGCGTCCGGGTCGGCGGTGATCTGCGCGGTGAACTGGTCGAAGAGGTAGCGGCGCGCGGCGGGCGCGGTACTGACCGGGATCGGCGTGCTCATGCGATCCCCGGCTCTCGCTTGGCGGGTTTCCACAGCTCCAGCACCCGGTTGGGCAGGGCGAACCCGGACGGGACCGCGCCTGCGCCGCTGTCGAGGTCGGCGCCGCCGAACTGCGGCCGGCCGCCTTGCTGGGTGAGCTGCCACAGGTGCCGGATCAGCTCCAGCGCGCCCAGCCGCACCGCCCACGGGGAGACGCCGCCGCGGCCGGCGGTGTAGACGACGCACACGTTCTTGATCCCATAGGGAAAGGGCACGGCGTCGCCGACTGCGCGCCGGGTGATCTGCCCGGTGTCGACGTCGACGGTGTAGCCGTAGGCGTCGGTGGAGGTGCCGAGCGGCTGCTCGGTCAGCGGCCAGGAGGTGGCGGCGATGTACTCGGTGACGGACTGCACGGAGCCCAGCGGCAGCCAGTCCAGGGTCAGCGTGCGCGATCCGCCGTTGTGCCACTCGGTGTGGGTCTCGGGCAGGATCGGCCCGACTACGTTCCGGGTCAGGTCGCCGGCCGCCAGGATGAACCCCTGCAGCTCGTCGTCCTGGCGGGAGTCGTTGATGTTCAGGTGGGCTTTGACCGAGGCGAGGTCGACGACCTGCTCGATGCCGGGCGGCCGGACCTGGAACTGGCCCTCGTCGGCCCAGTTCACCCCAGCTGCGGTGGCAGTCCACCGGTAGCGCCAGACCCCCGGTGCGGCAACCGCGGGCACCACGGCGGTGTAGAGGCCGCCGCCGCCATCTGCGGCCGCGGGGGTGGTGGTGGCGCCGGTCGGGTCGGTGACGGCCACCGATACGGCGAGCGTGCCGGTGGCCGGCGCCCCGGTGGCGTCCAGGGCGGTGGTCCGCAGGCCCACGTCCTGCCCGGTGACGTACACGAGAGCGCCCACGGCGCCACCCCCTCTCGATCAGGTCTGCGCGGGCGGCTTGGGCGCCGCGGCGTTGCGCTTCCCGGTGGACCGGCCACGGGCCGGCTTGTCGTCCTCGGCGTCGCTGAGGTGCTCGCGCAGGCGCTTCTGCTCGTCGCGCTGCCGCAGCTCGTTGGCCGCGGCCAGCGCCCGGCCGCGGGCCTCAGCCAGTGCGACGCGCGCGCCCGGGTCGTCCGGGTCCTGGTCGGCGGCCTCGTCGGCTTCCAGCGCGGTACGGATGACGCGGGCGGACACCGCGGCGTCGCCCGCGCGCCCGTCCTGTCCCTGGTCGGCCAGGTCCCTGGACTCCGCGTCCAGGCGGTCGGCGTCCTCGGCCAGTTCGCCGCGCCGACGCTCGATCTCGTTCTTGATGTCGGCGATGGCGTCCTTGCGGGTCTCGCGCCGGGGCCCGTTCTGGGCGTTGTCCAGCTCGGCCCGCAGGCCGCGCAGTTCCGCGATGCGGTCGTGCATGGTGATGTCCTTCCGGACGAAGAGGGGCCGGCCCGCCGCACCCTCGAACGGCGGGCCGGGGCTGGGGTCGGCTCAGAAGCCGGACGGGGCGATCAGGCCGGTGCCGCTGATGACCGAGATGGTCTCCGGGCGCCGGTCGGGCATGAACGCGGCGTAGTTGTAGACCTGGAAGCGGACCTGCAGCGTGCCGGAGAGGATCTCGGTGAGCACGCGGGTGCGCATCGAGCCCTCCCACAGGTACAGGTCGGAGGTGCGCATCGTGGCGATGCGGTCCTCGTTCGTGCCCGCGCCCAGGTTCTGCGGGATGTTCCCGTCGGCCAGCAGCGGGAAGTTCAGCATCCTGCCGACCGGGCCCTCGACGTCGCCGCCGGTCTGCAGCGCCAGCGGGTTGAAGGGGCTCTGCGTCTCCGGGAGGATGAACGGCCGGTTCTGGGAGTCCAGCTGGGAGGCCATCCAGAACCACCGCGCCGGGGTGAGGAACACGGCGGACGGCATCATCTTGCGCTTGCGGGCCGACTGGGACAGCGCCTGCATCGACGGCAGGTACAGCTCCGGCAGCGTCGGCGACGCGTCCGTGTAGGTGATCGCGTTGATTCCCGAGACGTTCAGGATGCCCTTGAGCTGGCCGGAGGTGCCGGAACCGTTCCAGCACTGGGCGTCCAGCAGCTGGTTGTAGTCCGCGATCAGGTCGGCGAAGACGATCTCGTCGAACCCGACCGGGGACTGGTCGAGCAGCTGCAGCGCGGTGTCCTGCTGCCCAGCGATCGTGCGCACCGGCGCGGTGACGAACGTGTCCGTCAGGTCCTGGGAGGTGACCGCTCCGGCGTCGGCGGTCTGCACGCCCGTCGCGGTGCCCGTGGCCACCTTCGGCACGTTGATCGAGTCGGTGCCGGAGGGCAGCGCCATGTTCCGCACGGTGTTGGCGAGCGTCCGGCCGAACCGCGGCAGGTCCACGTACTCGTCGATCAGCCACAGCGGCGGCACGAAATACCCGCCCTGGCCGTCGGTCCTGTTCGGGTTGACGCGCTTCTCGAACATCGTGCCGCGGCCGCCGCTGCGCACGTCTCGGTCCAGCTTGTCGCGGTCGCGCTCGGCTGCGGCCTGGCGGGCGCGCTCCCGCTTGGGGAACTCGACGTCCATCTCGGCGCCGTGCCGCTGCAGGCGCTTCACCGCGTCGCCCACGCCGCCGTCGCCGTCGCCGCGGTTGAGCTGCATCCGCGCCAGGTCGAGGAAGTACGAGTGGCCGGAGCCCTCCTGGTAGGTCAGCGGCTCGGAGCGGACCTCGATCTCCGGCTTGAGGTCGTAGCGCTTCCGGGTGGCCTCCGCGGCCTCGTCGGCGCGGATCTGCTCGTCCAGCTCTGCGATCCGCGCGTCGATGGCGCGGATCTGGTCCTCGCCCGCCTTGAACCGGGTCTGCTCGTCGTCGTTGAGCGCAGTGCGCTTCTCGGTCTGTGCGGTGTCCAGGATCGCGTCGACAGCCTTGCGCTGCTCGGCACGCTTCTCCTGAAGGCTCATGATCATTGCCCGCTTGTCCACGGGAGCCTCCTTGCTGGGATGGGGATGGGCGTGCCTGACGTGCTCGGGTGGTGGCCCGGGTGGTGCCCCCGTGGGGGTCCGGCGCGGGCTCCGGCGCAAGGCTGGTCAGGCGGGGTGCTGCTACAGGGCCAGCGCGCGGGCGCGCGCCAGGTACAGGTCCAGGCCCCCGGCGTCGCCGGCCGGGTCCTCGGGGGTCTCGGTGAAGCGCGCGGCCAGGCGCTCGTACAGGGCGCGCTGCTCGTCCTCGGGCAGGCGGGCGGCAGCCGCCGCCAGGTCCCGGGAGTTGAGCTGGGCGCCGGCCGTCGCCGGGTTCGCGCCGTAGTTGACCACCGACACGTCGCCCTTGGACAGGTTGACCTCGATGACGTCCAGCTGCTCGTAGTCCGGCGACCACTGCTGGCGGGTGATCCAGAACCCGAAGGACATCTCGTCGACGTCGCCGCGGTCCATCGCCGACCGCAGCGCGACCACGTGCGGGCTGCCCGGGTCCAGGCGGGCCTCGACATGCAGGCCGGTGTCGTCCTCGGCGAGCGCCATCGTGCCGGACTTGGTGCGGGCCAGCGTGAGGCCGCCGTGGTTGACCAGGAACGGCACGTCGGCGTCCTCGGACAGTGTCTTCTTGAAGGCGCCGGAGCGGATGACCTCGGTGTAGGAGCCCAGCCAGTCCGACATCTCGTAGCCGGTGTCGGTCACCGAGGCGTAGCCGGTGAAGGTCAGCGCTTCCCCGCCGGTCCCGTCGGGCTTCGCGTGCAGCTCGACGTCCCGGAAGGGCGTCGCGCGGCGCTGGATCGTGGTGGGCCGCTCGGCCCTGGCGGACAGATCAGGCATCGGGCCCTCCCTTGGGCGGCGGGTCTCCGGCGCCGGGCTCGCCGCCGGTGTCGGTGTGGGCGCTGTTCAGCGGCGCGAAGATGTTGTCGCCGCCCTCGACCGGCGGCCGGTTCTCGTCAGCCCGCAGCTCGTTGACGGTCGCCACGCTCGCCGTGCGGGCCTGGACCGCGGCGGCCATCCGGCCGGCGGTGTCGGTGCGCAGCAGCTTCTTGGTGTCGAAGACCGCGGATTGCCCGCGCGGCAGCATCCCCGTCCAGGCGTCCTCGAACATGCACAGCCAGTCGTCCATCGTGAACGCCAGGAAACCGAGGGTCTGCTGCTCGATGCCGGTCCCCCACGACGTGGTCCGGTCGACCTGCCCGAGCATGTGCGGCGGGACGCCGTAGAGCATCGCGGCGTCCAGGTTGGCCGCGGCCCGGGTGCCGAGGAACTGGGCGTCCTCGGGCGCCACGGAGATGGGCTTCCACTTCGCGCCGCCGGACAGGATCCCGGACGCGTGGGCGTTCTTCAGGCCGGAGTGCGAGGCTTCCCAGGCTTCCTTCATCCGTCGGGCGCCGGCCTTGTCGAGGTCGGCGTCGACCTCGATCACGCCGGTCAGGTGCGCGCCGTCGCCGAACCAGCGGGCGCCGAACTCCTCAGCGGCCAGGCCCAGGCCGATGGCCTGGCGGGCGTAGGCGATCGGCGACATTCCGGTGAGCGCGCCCGGCATCGACATGCCCATCACGTGCACCATGTCGACGGTGTCGATGCGGACGCGGTTCACGTCGTAGACCCGGGCGCCGGTCTCCTTGTCGTAGTCGACCTTCACGCTGGCCGGGTGGCACACGGCCAGCCGGGTCGGGCGGAACAGCCAGTCGCGGGCGGTGACGACCGCGTAGCCGTTGCCGTCCAGCGCGGTGGAGACGACCAGTTGCTTCTTGCCGTCGCGCCGGGTGGGCCAGGCCGCCGTCGAGGCGCCGCCGAACGGGTCGACGACGATGGACGGCTGCTGGTCGGTCTTGACCCGGATCCCGTCGCGCTGCTGCATCGCGTACATCGGCAAGCCGGCCAGGGTGTTGGCCAGTATCCGCACCGAGGCGTAGACCGAGATCAGCTTCATCGCGCTCTGGTCGTTGATCGGGACGCCGGAGGCGGTCATGTGCGCCAGGGAGCCGTTGGTGGGGATCGAGCTGTCGCCGAACTCCCGGCCGGCCGCGCGCACCGCGCGCCGCAGAAGGCTCACCGGTCCATCACCCACCCGACGAACAGCAGCATCGCGCCGAGCACCGCCAGGCCCGCGATGGGCTGGATCCACCAGGCGGCCCCGTCCAGGCAGCCCAGACCGGCCACGTCGGCCAGGTCGGTGGCCAGCCGCCGCGGCGCCTTCGGCCGGTGGAGCTTGGGCAGCTTCAGCTTGCGCACGGGCACCTCCTACAGATCGTCCCAGCTGAAGAACTGGGGCGTGGGCTGGCGTTCGGGCGGGGTGCAGGCGCGGTCCAGGGCGATGATCGCGGTGACCGCGATGTCGATCTTTCGCGGGCTGCCCTTGGTCTCCTTGTAGATCATGAAGCCCTTGGGGGTGTTCTTCACGAACGCGTTCCCCAGGTGCCGGGCCATCCGCGGATCCCCGGAGTGCGTGACCGCCCGGTTCATGACGGCCTCGTAGAACCGCTGGGTCGCGGGCACCATCCGCTGCGGAGACTGCGGGTACTCCACGACCGGCAGGCCCTCGGCCTCCAGCAGCTGATAGGTGCGCGCCCAGCGGGCCGGGTCGCACACGATCTCCCGCACGCTCCAGCGCCGGCACGCCGCGCGGATCGCGTCCTCCACTTCGAGGATGGGCACCGCCCAGTCGGGGTCGGCGTCCTTCGGCCGCTCCCAGACCTGCACGACGTCGATGTGCGGCAGGCGCAGCCCGGCGTTCAGCTCGGCCGCCAGGCGCGCGCGCTCGTCCTCGTCGAGGTCGGCGTGCTCGGGGGCGTCCGGGTCGAAGTTCAGCGGCTCGCCCGGCCGCACGACCGACAGCGCGGTGCTGTCGTTGTTGAAGCTGCCGTCGAAACCGAGGCAGACCTCGACGCCGTCGGGGATCTCCTGCTCGGCGTCCTCGCACTTGTCCCACGCGCCGTCCGGCAGCCACACCTTGGCCTGCGTCACCCAGATGTTCAGCCGCTTCGTCTTGAAGTCCGGCTCGCTGATCTTCCGGGTGACCGCGGCCATCTTCTCCGGGTCGAGGAAGTCGCCGTAGGCCGGGTTCGCCTGCTCCCACACCCGGCGGTCCAGGTAGTTGAATCCGCGGGCCCGGTCGTTGGTCTCGTAGATCCGCGCCCCGTACCGCGGGTCGTCGACCTCCCCGGAGATGACGCGCTTGGCGTACTGGTACTGCTGGTAGCAGATCGTGTCCTCGCCGTCGGTCTGCGTCTTCTTCCCGAACGTCGAGATGCCGATGACCAAGGGCTGGGCCCGGGTGTCGGAGCCCTGGTTCATCACGTTCCACAGCTCGTCGGTGGGCTGCGCGTGCAGCTCGTCGAAGAGCACCCGGGAGGGGTTGAGCCCCTCCTTCGTGAACGCCTCGCTGCTCAACGCCCGGTAGACCGAGCCGGCCGCCGGGTATTCGATCGCGTCCCGGTAGACCTTGAGCAAGCCGCCCTGCTTCGCGTCCAGCTCGGGCGACATCTCCACCGCGGCGCGGACCTCGCCGAAGATGAGCTTCGCCTGATCCTTGTCGGCCGCGCAGGAGTAGACCTCTGCACCCGGCTCGTCGAGGATCCCGTCGATCGCCAGGCCCGCACCGAGCAGCGACTTGGAGTTCTTCCGCGGCACCAGCAGCAGGTACGTCCAGTACATCCGCTGCCGGGTCCCCGGGACCAGGCGCAGGATGTCGCAGATCAGGTCCGCCTGCCACAGGCGCAGCCGCACCAACTGGCCCCGCTGCACGCCCTTCGTCAGCCGCAGGTAGTTTTCGATCAGCTGGCACGCGAAGATGCCGTCGGTGTTGTCCTCGTTCCACCGCGAGGACTCCGGCGTCCACAGAGCCGGGCCGTGCGGCAGTTGGCGGGGGAACCGCGGCGGCGGCGCTGGCCTACGCGCCACCGCTGCGCTCCTGCCGCTGCGCCAACAACTTCTCCAGGTTGGACTGCTTCTTCACCTCGGCCACGCCCAGGCGCGTGCGGTCCGCCGGCGTCAGGCCGAGCGAGGACAGCAGCTTCGCCAGCTCCGTCTCCAGCGTGGAGAGCATCCCGACCAGCGGGTTCGCGTAGGCGTACCCCTTCTCGGTGTAGAGCACCGGGTCGGAGGACTCCAGCCGGACCATGAAGTCCTGCCGGCGGTCGAACTTCTCGCACAGCATGACCAGCGTCGGACGGTCGGACTCCGCCAGCCACTTCGCCTGGTCGGTGACCAGCTCCCACACGGCCTTCCCGGCCGGGCCGAGCTGGGCGGGCGCGTCGTCGGCGACCGGCGGCAGGGGCACGACGTTCGAGACGTCGGGCAGGGCCCGCTTCCCGGGGTTACCGAGGAGGCGCTTACGTTCCGTAGGGGTGGGCGGTCGACCAACTGGCATGGAACACACCCCCTTCTCAGACCCCCCGGGGTCGAATTTCGCGGCTGTGTGTGGGGGCTTGGGGGCCGGGTCCCCAAAGGATCATGCTCCCGAGATCGACCCACCCCCCGGGGTGCTCGTGCCTGCCTCACGCTGGGTGATGCCGTTGGTCTTCTCACACGCAGCGTGTGCAGTGGCTACCGTGCTGCTGTGGCTGCCACTGGGGTGGCCGTGGGGGTGTTGACCGTGGGCATGGTGGCCGATAACGCAATCTTGCAGCAGGCGAAGAAGGCGCAGGGAGAGACGAACGTCCGCCTTGATGCGCTGCTCGCCGAGCAGCAGAAGACGAACGCTCTGCTGGGGCAGCTCGTGCAGTTGCTGGCCGCCCAGCAGCAGGGCCGGCCTCCTGTGCCGCAGCAGTGGCAGCAGCCTGTGCAGCCGCCGCGTGGCCCGGTGTCGTGGGGTACGCAGCAGGGCTAACGGTTGGCGTGCTTCCTGCTGTTGCACGCACGGCACAGCACCTGCACGTTGGCGGGTTCGTCGCTGCCGCCGTTGACCTTGGCTACCTTGTGGTCGCCGGTGAGGTCGGTGGCGTGGTGGGGCAGGACGCCCCAGCCTGGGCACCAGTCGCCGTATTCGGCACGGTGGGCGGAAACGGCTGCGGCCGCAGTGCGCCGCCAGGCGGATCCGTAGCCGCGTTGGGTGGCGGATCCGCGCTGCTGGTTCTGCCGGGCCTGCCATGCTGCCTGGTGGACGTCGCACCGGCTCGGGTTGCGGGTGAGGGTTCCGCAGTCGAGGCAGGGCCGTTGCCGGCGGGTCACCATCCGGGGGGCAACTCGGGTTGCTCGGGTTCGGTGTCTGTTTCGGGGAGCGGTTCGGGGGTGCAGTCGCATCCGGTGCATCCGGCTTGGTGGATGCGGGCCGCGGTGTCGCGGTCGATCGCGTGCTTGGCGCAGGCGTGGACGACGTTGGTGGAGTCCGCGTGGTCGGAGAGCGGCCCGAACTCGGGGCGGGCAGGGAGCGGGACGGGCGTGGGGCTGTCCTTGACGCTGGCGACGAGTTGGTCGTGGGCGGTTAGGACTTCGCTGCGCCGGGCCTGTTCCTTGGCCTGCTCGTCGGTGATCTCGTCGGGGGTGAGGCGGCGCTGCCAGTGCACGACGGCGGGGTCACCGCAGGTGCCGCAGGCGGGGCCGATGGGGGTGGTCATCTCGCCTCCGGTGGGAATGGCGAAGGCCCCGGCTCGGGGAGCGCGGGGCCTTGTCGTCTGGGTCCGGGCATGCCGGATCTGTTTGGTTGAGTGTTACAGCAGGTCAGGGCGGAGGTCAAGTGCCGTTGATGTTGGCGACTTCGGCGAGGTCGACGAGGGTGCGGCCGGCGTGGTCGTGGCCGTGGTGGGTGAGGCGTCCGCGGGTGAGCCAGACGCGGATGGTGCCGGGCCGGATGCCGGTGGCGATCGATGCGGCGTAGGTGTCGACGAGGGTCGGCGCCGGGGCGGTGATGGTGCTCATGTCCCCAGTGTGGATCAGTGCCGCTCGGCGCGGACGGGGTTGCCGTCCGCGCCGTCGCGGTTCAGCGGTTGCCGCTCTGGCAGCCGTGTCCGATGGGCATGTGGCCGCCGCACTTCGAGCAGTAGACGGTGATCCACTGGCCGTCGTTGGCGGGCGCAGCGAGGCGAGTGAGCATGCGGCGGATCATCGGCGGGCCTCCTGGTGGATCGCGGGGCCGTGGCGGGTGATCCAGCCCCCTTCTCCGATGTGCTCTTGCGTGATGTTGGTGTTGTTGTTGGAGCGTTGACCTGCGGCAACAACGCCAACAGGGGTCGGGTCGGAAGCGGGGGAGTGGACCGGCGGCAGGTCGGTGTGGTGGATGCCGGTAGTGACGGCGGGGGTGGCGCCGGGCACGCGGACGCCCTTGCGGATCCGGATGCCGGCCGCTTCGCAGAGCGCGGTGACGTCGGCCGCGGTCCACTCGCGGTCGGTCTCCAGGGCGAGCTGTCGGCGGAGTTCGACGAGGTGGACGTTGCGGCCGCCCGCGACGTCGTGCACGAGCTCGGCGAACGCGGCGAGGTCGAGGGGCTCTTCCTCTTCGTCCTCGGGCTCGTCGTCCTCCTGGTCGTCCTCGTCGGCGGGCCCGGCCGCGGCGTTGGCGGCCGCGAGCCAGGCGAGGCCGGCGGCGGGCGCGAGCCAGGGGTGCAGAGCGACGGCGCAGGCCGCGAGCGAGCCGACGAGAGCGGCGATGAACCAGCGCGCGAGGGTCTCGCGCCACTCCCCCGCGGTCGCCAGGCCGCGCAAGATGATGCCGGTTCCCTTGGCCAGGCGGCTCAGCGCCTGCTGCCCGGTCATCGGGTCATCCCGGTGTACCAGGAGCCCAGGAAGTTCACGGCGGACGCCAGCGGGACGGCGGCGATTCCGGCGACGCCGGCCGAGGTCCCGATCAGCATGCCGGCCGTGGTGCCGCACAGGCTGTACAGGCGCGGCATCCGCTTGGACCACACGTGGTGGCCGATGACCAGTGCGGTCCAGATCCCGAGGACGCAGTACCCGCCAGAGGAGAGGACGACGGGGGTTGCGCGGGCGACGTCCGGCGACGAGCCGCCGATCCCCCACACGAGGTAGGCGTACCCGATGCCCTTGCCGCCCCACAGGCCGAGCTTGCCGATGGTGCCCAGGACGCTGATGGACGGGGACGCGAGGATGACGAGGATGCCGTAGCAAAGCGCGAGGGCAAACGGCACGAGCGTGCTGAGCTTGCGGCCGCCGGCGCCGTCCTCGCCCTTCTTGCCGCCGCTCTTGTGCCACCAGCGTTGCAGGACGAGGGCGATGATGATCGTTCCGACGGTGACGCAGCTCAGGCTCACGACGGGATTGCCGAGATTGAGATTCACGGGTGTTGTCCTCAGTGGATGATGACGGCGCCGACCGCGCCGAGGGCGATGACCAGGGCGCTGGTGGCCATGACCGGGCCGAGGGCGCGTCGCTCGACGGCGAGCAGCCACAGTGCGGCGGTGACCATGGCGGTGAGGAAGAAGGCCAAGGCGAAGGTGGTGGTCGTGACCACGGGTGCTCCCTGATCGGGGTGGTGTGGTCGCGCGCGGGTCTGCTCGCCGGGTCTGCGCTGCTGCGCTCGCCGGGTCTGCTCGCCGGTCTGCGGGCTGCTCGGGCAGCCTCGGCCGTCGCCGCGCGGCGGGGGGGCGCGGCGGCGACCGGGACGGCCCGGCGGGTCAGTCCGTGGGCGGCTCGTCGTCCTCGGCGACCAGCAGCGCGCCCCACGTCCGGCGCACCCGCTCCTCGCTGCCGATGAATCCCTCGGCCCGGAAGGCGGTCTTGGCCTGCCGGTAGCTCATCGGCGGGTCGTCGTGGTGGCGCAGCCAGCGCAGGACGACGGCGAGTTGGTCGTCGTCGAGCGCGACGCCGGGCACCGGTGCCGGGACGTCTGCGACGGCGGCGAGGTCGGTGAGCGTCACGCCTGCCGGGACGGGTGTCCCGGCTGGCGTCCCGGTGGGTGTTCCGGTGTCGGGCTCTGCGGTGTTGGCCTGCGTGACGGCGGGCGTGCCGGGTGTCCCGGCGTCCGTCCCGTCGGACGGTTCGGCAGGAGGTTCGGGGGCTGTTTCCAGTGCGGCCGGGACGGTGTCGGGACGGGTGAGCGTCCCGGCCGTCCCAAGCGTCCCGGCGGGTGTCTCGGACGTGGCGAACATGGCGGCGAGGGCCGCGTCGGCTCCCTCGGCCAGGCGCTCTCGCTGCACGTGCAGCAGCTGGTCGTCGAGCGCGACGTCCCCGACGCCGATGCGGGCGGCGAGGTGCCAGGCGCGGCGTTCGGCGATCCAGCGCACCGCGCCGTCCGGGTGGCTCTGGGCGCGGGCCCGTTGCACGGCCAGGCGTCGGACGGCAGCCGCGCCGCGCCGGCGCGCTTCCAGGTCAACGCCGGAGACGCGGACGACGATCCGCCGGGCGAGCAGGCCAGCGCCTTCGGCTGCGGTGCACATCGCCATCGGGGTCACGGCGTAGACCACGGTCGCGGTGACGCCGTGCGCGGCCACCGCGCCGACGGCGGCCGCGACCGCGGGCAGCGCCCACAGGCCGAGCCGGACCGCGGACGGCGCGGACTGGCCGAGCATCGTGAGCCCCACGTAGACCAGGGCGAGGATCAGCGTCGCGCCCTCGCCGGCCGCGACGGCGCCGAGCGCGGTCGAACCGGGGAAGACAGTGGTGAGGTTGCCGTAGGTGCCGCAGGCACCGAGCGCGCCGACGCCGATCATCGCGGCGCCGGCGACACCGAGGGTGATGGCCTGTGCCTTGGTGAGCGGGCGTCCGGTCGGGGTGGCGTTCACTGGCCCTCGCCTGCCTCGGCGTCGGTGGCCAGCCCCTGCCACACCGCGTAGGTGACCGGGGTCGCCTCGGTGCGGCGCCGGATGTACCGGGCGTCGTGGTCGTTGATCCGCTGGACGCCGTCGCCGAGGATCGAGTGCAGCGTCGAGTAGATGGCGCTGCGCCGGTCCTCCATCAGTCGCTGAAAGGCGCGCTCGTCGCTGGCGGCGAGGCCGGGCAGGGGCACGTCCAGGGCGTCATGGATGGCGGTCAGCAGGTCGAGGACATCGCTGCTCAAGGTGGGCGCGTCGGCGCGCAGCTGGCGGCTGGCGTCGATGCCCTTCCCGGCGACGTCGGAGAGTTCGGCCGCGAGGCGCCGGGCGGCGTACCGCACCTTGTGGACGCCCTGGGCAAGTTGGTCGGCGAGCGACTCGAGGCCGGCGACGTCGAGGTCCCAGCCTTCGCCGTCGGCGAGGCACGCCGACATGTGGACGGCCGTGCCGACGGGCAGTTCGGTGAAGGGATACTGCGTCAGCCGCAGCGACAGGACTTCGGCCGGCCCGCGCGGGGAGTCGACGCGGATCTCGATGTCGGGGCCGAAGTGGGAGATGTCGATGTCGAAGACCTGCGGCGCGCCGTGGTCGGTGGTGCACCACGCGGGTTCGTCGACGGTGACGGGGCCGAGATTGCCAGTCTGCACCGTGACGGTGCGGGGCGTCATCGGACGCCGCCGACGGGGCGGATGCTGCCGGTGACGCCGGCCGGGGTCGCGGTGATGCGGACGGTGCGGCCGCCGTGGCGGCGGATGACGCCTGCGGCGACGAGGCGCCGCTCGGTGGCGGGCGCGCGGTCAATAAGTACGCGCGCAATGGAATACTGCGGCATAGCCGACTCCTGCTGAGATCAGGTGTTCGGTGAGGAGGTCGGGCGGTGCGCGCGCCTCGGGTGTTCCACCACCCGGGAGCTACCGTCCGGCCTCCGTTGTCTATTCGGTTGTGTCCGCCGGGGCGGACCGATGCTTCTTGATCGCCTTGCTGACAGCGGTCTGGCTGCGGCCGAGTTCCTTGGCGACCGCGTACACGCTGCCCAGCTCGGCGACTCCGTCGAGTAGGGCGTCTGCGCGGCGCTTGGCCGACTGCGACATCTGGTTGCGGAGCTGTTCCACCAGCTCCTCTTCAGCGTGCACTCGGTCGCGCCAGGGGCTCGCTTCCATCGCGCCTACGGTACCCAACCCTGGGGCCGTGCACAACCCTACCCCCGGAGTCATGACGCCTTGCCCAGGTCACGCTGGGCGAGTCGCAACGCCGACCACACGCCGGGCGGGTACGTCGCCTCGCACCACGCGCAGCGGATCACCTGCTGCCCACGCGGCAGCCGCAGCGGGGCACCGCAGAGCACCCCGTCGTGCTTGGCCGGGCACGGCCCCATCCGCCGTGGCAGATCAGGGAGACGGAGCACCTGGCGGACATCGTCGAAGAGGTCGCGCACCTCCTCAGCGAACGCCCCGGCCGCCGGCCACTCCGCAGCGATCCACGCCGCGCTCGCCCGCAGCGCGATGCACGCCCCGAGTATCCGCTCATCCTCACTGCCCAGTCCGAACCCGGTGTGCTGCATGGGCCAGCCGGAGTCTTCCGCGAGGACGCGGTGCCAGGACGGCAGGATGTTGAAGCCCCAGCGGATAGCCATGGGCGTCAGGTCCGGTGTCGGGGAGAACGCGGGTCGGCTGCCGCGCCGGGTCGCCTCGAGCGCCCGCCCGCGGACGCCGAGGCCGGCCACGTCGTCGAACATCTCCGGCAGTCGCTCCAGGCGGTCGGCGGTGTCCAACTCGCAGGCCGGGCACAGGTAGCCGGCGGTCGGCTCGTCGCACATCTCGCAGTTCACCGGTGGTCCTCCCTGTTGTCCACAGTCGTAGAGCTGCTGACCTGCGGGTTGGGGATTGTGGGCCGGGTTTTTGTCCGGCCGAAGGTCAGGTCGCCGCAGTGCATCGCCGCGACACCAGCGATCATCCGGGCCGAGGTCTTGGTGACGAGATTGCGGTAGCAGGGCCTGCACGGCCGCCGAGGGTCGCCGCGCCGCTTTCCCCGGTGGGGGCAGTGCCAGCCCACGGCGTCCTCCAGGGCCGCCAGTTCCGCTTCGGCTTCCTCCATCTGCTCCGGCGTCGACCAGGCGGTACTGAGACCGAGCTTCTCCGCGAGGGCCTGCCCGCCCGGGCTCAGCGGCCCTTTCAGCTGCATCGGTTCGGGGCAGGTCGCGGCGAGGTCGGAGAGCACGCCCGTGGCGATCCCGCGGCTGCGGTGGGCGGGCGTGACGTAGATCAGCTCAACGGATCGGCGGCCGCAGTCGATGGCGACGAAGCCGATGGGGTCGTCATCGACGCCGAGGATGACGGTGCGCAGCCATCCGGCCAGCGGGAAGCCCTGGGCGTGGTGTCCGGTGCGCTCCAGCTCCTCGAGGAGGTAGCCCTGATGCATAGCGGTCAGCGCAGCGATGTGATCGGCGGAGCGGGGGTCGAAGACGGTCGCCTTCAGGAGGCCGTCAACCTGGGTTTCTGTCATTTCTGTCAGGCACTCCTTAGGCGTGTTTCTTCTACTTCTTTCTTCTTCCAGGAGGAATCCCAGACGAGGGGATGGGGAGCGAACCGGGGACTGGGTGCCCGGCCGCGCTGTCCCTCGGGGCGCTCCGGCGCTGGCAGCGGGACGGCCCAGCCCTTGTCGACGAGTACGTCGATCGCGTCTCGGACCGTCTCCGAGGTCACGCCGTCGGGGCCCCAGGAGTTGCCGTCGACGCCGCGCTGGGCGTCCCGGACGGTGAAGGGCTCGCTGCGCTGGTCGTCCTTGCGGCGGCGCAGCCACTCGAGGACGTCCCGGGCCGGCATGAGCTTGGCGTCCCGGTTGGCGCCCATCAGGTCCAGGCAGAGCCGGGCGTGGGTGATGAAGTACGGGGCCATGGCGAGCGCGTCCCGCAGTCGTGCGGCCTCGACGTGCGCGGCTGTCGGGTCCTCGTACAGCGTGATGAGCGCGGCGATCCGCGCGAGCTTGCCCGGCAGCTTGCTGGCCCAGGAGGCGATGGGGTGGAGGTCTCCGCCGCGGCGGAGTCGCCCCTGCATCTGCTCCTGGAAGAGGTACATCTCCTCGCTGGCCTCGTCGGTGAAGGTGATCGTCCGGGTCATGGAGTTTTTCCACAGCCCGTGGACAAGTGCGCCGAGTCGCGCGCGGAGGTCGTCGACGAGCTCGGCCGGGATCGCCGTGGATCCGCGGGGATCCTGGTAGCCGAGACGGGAGGCGGGGAAGCCGTACAGGAAGCGCTGCACGAAGCCGTTGTGCAGCATCTCGTCGTCCTTCTTGCGGCCGAGCTGCTCGAGGATGATCGGCTGGACAAGCAGGCCGATCGTCAGGTGCGCGGTCTCCATCTCGATGGAGTCCCGGCCTACGCGGTCGACCGGCATGGCCTTGCCGTCGTAGGCGTCGAGGGCGAAGCCGGTGTCCGAGGCGCCGCTGTTGTAGAGGCCGCCCATCTGCTTGATCAGCGTGCCCTCGGAGTGGATGACGCCCATGCGGCCGCCCTGCTGGGCGGCCTTGACCGGCATGGCAGCCGGAGTGATGTCGCCGAAGAGCAGCCGGGGCAGTGCGGGCACGGGGTCCATCTCCCGGATCTCCTGCTTGGCGAGCTTGGCCTCGTCCATGCGGAGCGCCCGGTGATCCGGCTTCGCCTTGATCGCTGCCTTCTCCGCGTCGTCGAGGCGGGCCTGGGCAATCTTCAACAGCTGCTCGGCGTCCTCGATCTCGGGGATCGCGCTCGCCTGCAGCTGCCGCTCGAGGCCGCGCAAGGCGTCGCTGAACGGAGCTTCGGCTGCGCTCTTCCTCTCGCCGGCCCCGGCGACCGTGGCGGTCCACAGCGTGGGCGCCTCGGACCAGCCCGGACGGACGCGCACTTGCACGCGGCCACCCACGGCCACGCCGATGCTGGCGAGCGCGATCATCGCGGGAATGTCCACAGCGACCTGTACCTGCGCGGAGACGGCCTCGACGACGGGCGCCAGGGTCGGGCCGAGCAGCGCGACTGGGAACGGTGCCAGGGTCGGGCGATCGATCGAGAGAGGCTCCTCCCACTCGTCTTCCGCCTCTAGAGACTGCCTGACAGAAATGACGGAACTGCGGTCGTGAGCGGCCTCCTCGACGGCCCACATGTCCTCGGGCGGAGCTGCTGACGCGCGGGCGGCCGGGGCTGCGTCAGCGTCTCGGCGGGACGTCGGCGGCCAAGGGTGGCGGGGCTTCGCCATGCCAGAGCGCAGCCCAGACTCGATGGTGGGGCGGGCGCGGCCTTCCGGGTGGTTCCCGGCGCGGGCCGCGGACAGCAGCGCCTCGCGGGCCTCGGACTCGGTGAGCGCGCCGGCACCGACGAGCGTGCCGACGTTGAAGGCCGCGGTGTTGATCGCGTTGTTCTGCGTGCCGTCGGGGGCGCTGGTGATGGCGTCGCATTCGGCCTGCAGCGCCTTGCGGGTGTAGACATCGTGCCGGTCCGCGGGGATGACGACCGTGCCGACTGGGCCCGGCCCTGGCGCCCGGCGCTCCAGGGCCTCGATGAGCCAGGCCGGGGCCACGACGGGCGGCTGCTCCGGGTTGTCCAGGGTGTAGACGACGCCGGTGGCGTGCACCGAGCCGGGACCGATGACGTAGGCGTTCCCCGCCCGAACATCGCCGTCGAACTTCCCCTTCAGCGCGCCGAGGCTGTTGCCGAGCCGGACGCCGGCGGGCGCCCAGTAGTAGTCGTGGTGTCCCTTGCTGGTGAGCACCCGCATGGTGGGGGTGTGCTGGTGCCCCAGCTCCTCGGCGACGTTCTCCAGAGCGTGGGGCCGGTCGCTGTCCATGACCAGGAGCCGCGCGCCGTCCGGGCCCGCGCAGGCACCCACGGACACCCCGACGTTGTGCAGCTCGCCGCCGAAGGCCCGGCGCGCCGCCGCCTCGTCGAGGGTGTGGCGGGTGGTGTGCGGCACGCTGGGGTGCTTGCCGCGGTCGATGCAGGTGGCCTTGTCGTGGCCGCGGCCGATGCCGGTGCAGTGCTCGGTGCCCGGGTGGTCAGCGGGGAAGACGGCGAAGCCGCGCCGGATGAGCCACAGGGCTCCGTCCAGCGGCGAGTCGATCGTCTCGACGACCTGCTCGTCGACCTCCGTCACTGCTGCACCTCCGGGAAGTAGTACGCGCCGGTGGGGCGGCCCACGCAGCGGGAGCGGCGCGGGCAGAGCCGGGGCCGGTCGGGGTGGCCGGCGGGGTGGATGTGCTGGTAGTCGCAGAACGGGCAGTCGACGGCGAGCAGCACGAGCGGGCGCTGCTGCCGGTCGAGACGGTCCGGACTGCGGGTGATGACGAGGCGGGCGCTGGCGGCCCGGAGGCCCTGCGGGGCGCGCTCGGGCGCAGGCCCGGCGGTCGGCTCGTGGCTCTTGGCCTCTTCCGCGGTGCTGGGGAAGAGGGGGAGCGTCCCCGCGGTGGTGCTCTTCACGCTCGGTGGCTCTTTTCTGTCCGCGCGGATTGGTGGGCAGGGTGGTGCGCGCGGGGCCCGGCGCCGTGTGGCTGGCCGGGCCCCGCGCGAGCCGTTATCCGGTGGCGAGGGGACGAGCGCGCGCGAGCGCGGCGGCGAGCGCGGAGCGGGTGCCGGTGACGCCGCCGATGTCGCTGCCGACGATCTCGATCTCAGCGGCCGCGCGCAGCGCGCCCGCGATCTTGTCGGCGTTGTGCGGCGTGCAGTACCGGGCGTCGCCGATGTCGAGGCGCACGACCGTGCCCTCGGGGGCGGGCAGGATCCCGCCGTACTCGCTCAGCGGGGCCGGGGTAGCGACGTTGCCGCCGTCCGACGGCAGCGCGATCGACAGGACGGTGCGGACGGTCGGGCCGCCCGGGCGGAGGCTGCTCACTGCCCATCCTGAGCGGCGAGCACGTCGCGCATGGCGCGGAGCCGGGGCAGGAACTCCTCAAGGTCGACGATCAGATTGGTCGCGCCTGCGGCGTCCAGCTCGCCCTCCGAGTACGGCTCGGTGTAGACGGACAGCCGCGTCGGCCCCTCGGGGGCGCCGCCCCACATTGGGGTATGGAGGTACGCCTTGATGATCGCGCCACGCTCGTCCGCGCAGGTGATGGCTTCGGCGTCGGCGCAGTCGGTCGGCGGCACGTAGGCGGCGGTCTCCGCCTTCTCCTGCTCGATGAGGTCGAGGAACTGGCGGGCGGCGGCGGCCGGGTCGCCGGACTCGTTGATGATGCGGTCGATCTCCGCCATGCTGGCGGCCTGCTCAGGCGTCGCGTCGGCCGGGACAGGGGTGTGCATGGCCGTTGCGGCTTCGCCGTTTTCACTGCTGGCGGGCGGCTGCCGGCGGGTCCACCGCCGCGTCTCGATCGCCTCCTGGAACAGCGCCCGCAGTGCTTCGGTGATCTCCTCCGGCGAGTGGCTGAAGTCGATCGCCAGGTCCAGCACGGTGGCCGTGTCGCGGAGCGCGGCCGGGGTGTCGCCATCGAGGCGCAGCGAGCGGACGCGGACGGCCGGCGCGGATTCGAAGAACGCCAGGATGCTGCGGCCGTAGATGACGCTGGCGAGGGCGCGGACCACGGCGCGCGTCGTCTGCTCGGGGTCGAACACGATCCGCACGGTGTCGCCGTCCTGCTCGTGCAGGATGTCGGCGCCGGGGGCGAGCGTCCGCTCGTCGACGACGACGCGGGTGATCGGCTGCGGGGTGGCGCTGTGGGGGCGCTGGTCTTCGTCGGGCGTCGCCGTTGACGCCTCGGGCTTTACCATCGTCATGAGCGGTACCTGGTCTCTACTTGCTGGTGGAAGCGCTGGCGTGCTGCTCGGCAAGCGGCGTCGAGGTGGCAGCCTCGGCGCCGTTGCTCTTGGTCTCGTGGATCCCAAGGAAGGTGAGCAGGTCGCTCCGACGGGCGCGCAACTGGCGGCCCACGCGGAAGCATGGGATCGGGAGCGCGTCTTCGCGGGCGAGCTGATAGGTGGCGGTGCGCCCGATCTGAAGCGCCTCGCCGAGAGTGGGCCAGACGTCGAAGGTGACAGGCAGGTCCAGCGCCTCGGCGGCGCGGAGGCCGCGACTTCGCGTGGCACGTTGGGTCATTTTGGAGCAACTCCTTGCCATCTTCGAGCCGATTCGGCTCGGGGATGGCTGAACAGTACGGCACGGGTCGACACGGTGCAACCCTTGCCGTACCTTGGGTCGACATGGAGCAACCGGACTGGACGGCACGCGTTGGCACAACGATCGCCGGGGAGATCCGTCGATATCGCCTTTCAAGCGGGATGAGCGCTCAACAGCTCTCGGACGTCTGCGCCATGCTCGGAGCGCCGATTCCCCGCACGGTGATTTCCAACATTGAGAATGGAAGGCGGACCAATGTGTCTGTAGCCGAGGTAATCACTCTTGCAGCGGCTCTGGCGGTCCCCCCTATCGTGCTGATCTACCCAGCTGGGTTCACCGAAAAGGTTGAATTTATGCCGGATCGGGAAATCGATCCGTTGCGGGCGATCAGGTGGTTCTCCGGAGAAGCAGCGTTCGATAAAAAATCGGCGATGGATCAAACACCTCGTGACGAGTGGGCCCTTACGCTCGTTCGCAAGCATTGGTACCTTGAGAACAGAATCAGTGGTATCTATAGGGGACTTTTCGAGGACGAGATTTCTCATGAGCCAGTCGGCCCTGAGGCTGATGTGGCCCGCGAGCACGCGCTACGACTCACCGGAGAGCTGAAAGCTCTACGCCAAGAGATGGTGCGGCGTGGACTCACGCCACCGAAGACATACCTTCAGCTCGATGACATCCCGCTTCCGTCGCGCGGAGAAGACAATCCTCCCTTTTGAACGTTGGAGAGTGACCTATGCCTACATCACGCCGCGGGGGTGGAGTCTCAAAGCGCTGCGAGTGCCGCGGCGCGGACGGCAAGCTGCTCGGCAACGCCTGCGCGCAGCTAGCCAAGAAGAACCACGGTGCGCCCTACATCCGCCAAGAGCTGCCGACCGATGAGAACGGCCAGCGCCGACAGTTCCGCCGCACCGGATACGCCAAGGTCACGGACGCACAGACCGACCTCGATCGCGTCCGCGCAATCCTCGACCTGGCCGGAGACGACGAAGACGCCGGCCGCCGGGTCGGCGACCTCCTTCAGAGCGTCATGAACAAGCGCGCAGCCATCCCCGACGCAGTCGAGGTGAAGCGGAAACTCGGTGTCGGCGTTCCCCTCGACGGTGCGATGACGGTGGGGGACTGGCTCGACACCTGGCGGGCCTCCAAGAAGACCCGCGACACCACCAACGCCGGCTACGACTCCCACATCCGGGTCCACCTCAAGCCGCACCTCGCACACCACCGGCTCGACAGGCTCGGCGTCGCCCCCGTGCAGGTCATGTTCGACGCGATCGACGAACAGAACGAGACCATCGCAGCGGAGAACACCGCGCGGCGCGAGCAGGAAGCCCGCTGCAAGCGGTCCAGGCCCGGTGTCCCACGTGCCTTCGAACGGCAGCAGATAGCGGAGCGGATCGCCGAGGAGAAGGCCAAGCTGGCCAGGATGAAGCCCTACCGGCGAATCACAGGCCCCGCGACCAAGCAGCGCATCCGCTCGACGCTCCGAGCCGCGCTCAACGCCGCCATCGCCCGGCAGCTCATCACCTTCAACGCGGCCGAACACGTCGAGCTGGCCTCCGGCCGGCGGCCGAAGCCGATGCTCTGGACCGCGGCGCACGTCGCCAGGTGGCGTGAGACCGGCGAGAAGCCCTCTGCGGTGATGGTGTGGACGCCTGTGCAGATCGGTGCGTTCCTCGACGCAGCTCAGGACAACCGGCTGTACGCCTTCTTCCACCTGATCGCCTTCCGCGGCCTGCGTCGCGGCGAGGGCGTCGGGCAGGACTGGACGGGCGTGGACCTCGAGGGCGGGCTGCTGACCATCGCCCATGAGATCGTCGTTGGTGCTGACGGCTGGACGCCAGTGGAGACGATCCCGAAGACCGATGGTTCGGCCGCCACGATCGCCCTGGACTCCGCCACCGTCGAGGTGCTGCGCGAGCACCAGGCGCAGCAGAAGGCCGAGCGGGACGCTCGCCTCATAGCGGGGAAGCTATGGCAGGACACCGGCAAGGTGTTTGTCGAGGAGGACGGCAGCTGGCTTCACCCGGACCTGGTCTCCAAGGAGTTCCGCAGGATCTACGAGTCGGCTGGCCTGCCGCCGATCAACCTGCGCGATCTACGGCACTGCGCGGCGACGCTGATCCACGCGGGCGGCGGAGACCTGCACGCCATCAAGGAGACGCTCCGGCACTCCACGATCGTGCTGGCCTCCGACACGTACACGTCGCTGCTGCCGGAGGTCGACCGGGAGATTGCGGAGAAGGCGGCCGCCGTCGTGCCTCGCGCCAGGAAGCCGGCAACCGCGGATGCACCGAAGGCCGCCGGGTGACGGCGGGCAGCGCTATGCTGAGGGGACGTTGAAGGACGTGTCGGAAGGGCTCTTGACCTGCGGGTCGGGAGCCCTTTCTGCTGGCCCCCTGCTGGCCCGAACGCTACGCAACTGCCTACTTCTAGACAGCATCACTCGGCATAGAGCGTCATTAGGCTCCCCGCATCGAGCTGCACAATTAAGCAGTCGACGGCATCGAACGGCACGACGCGGAACTAGGCGATAGCCGACGCTATAGGTGCGGCGGAGACTTTTAATCCATTGGTTGTGGGTTCGAGTCCCACACGGCCTACCG